>CAXUMS010000007.1:55657-64734 GCA_964252165.1 uncultured Armatimonadaceae bacterium | reverse complement strand
GCTTGAGCGATTTAGTCTAACGACAACCCAGACGCTAACGACAAACCAACAGCTACTCTCCTACCGTCACCGTTTCGCTGTCGCTGAGCGCGCGGACGTCGGGGGCGTACATCGCGTAGGCGTTGGTTGGCAGGGCGTGGAACGCGCCCGGCGTTTCGGCTCGGACGCGGTAGCGCAGGACGCGGCGGCCCTGGGGTAAGTGGTCCACGAAGAACGCCACTTTGGTATCGCGGAGTTCCTTGTTCGAGTAGAGGCTGTCGCCGTAGGATGCGCCGGAGCGCAGTTCGGTCGCCTCGTAGCCTGCCGGTTTCATATCTTCGAAGATCACGTAATCGTAGTCGTTTTTGGCTTCCAGGACCATTTCCACCTCGATCAGGTCGCCGGATTTCAGCGTCGCCCCGTCCGCGATAGGCGCGCGGTCGTAGGCGAGCGTCTCGTACGCGGCTCCGCCCTCCCAGTCTTTTCGCGGTTTCGTGGTTTGCGTTAGTTTGAAATAGCGGCGCGCGACCGTTAACTCCTGCCCGCTCCCCTTGATCTTGTCCTCGGTCGTTATATACTGAACCGCCGCGCTCCAGTACAAGCGGCCCGCGCCTTGTTTGGTGATCGTCACGGTTTCCTTGCCGTCCGACGCGTTCAAGAGCGACGCGGGGACCAGGAACTGATTATCAAAGAGCAGGGCGTTTTGCGGCGTGATCGCGTACGTTCGCGTCACCTTGTCGCCGAGCGAGACCGTCACGGTTTGCGTCGCCGACAACTCTTTGTTGGTTCGGACGTAGTCGTTCAGGGCGTAGACGACCATCGCGGTTTCTTTGGTCGAGGTCCACGTATTGCCCTTTTTGTGGTTGACCAGCCACTTGACCATCATCGGATTGAGCGGATCGGCGGGCAGGATGGCATTGTACGCGCGCAATACCCAGGCGACCGTTTCCGCGTCGTTGTTGTACCAACGCCACCAGTAGGCGTTGATCGGACGCCACGACGCCGTCCCATTTTCCCGGTCAATGGTCGCCGCGTTTTGCAGGTTGCGGCAGACCACGCGGGCGCGCTCGTCCTGATTTATGGATTTGAGCGTGAGCGCGAGCAGGGCCTGCCCGTACGACGACAACCGCTCGCGCTTGGCGTAAATACCGTCCACGATCTTGCGCGCCGCGACCGTCATCCCGCCTCCCTTCAGCGAGAGCGCGTACGCCTCCCAGACCGCAAGATTCCGGTCATCGTCGCGCTTTTTGATATCGCCCTCAAGATACGCAAACCCGCGCGCAAGAACCGCATCCGGCACAGCGACGCCCGCCGCCCGTGCGTTGGCGAGGCCATAGACGACATACGCGCTCATGTACGGGTCCGAACCGGCGCTATCGCTCCACCAGCCCCAGCCGCCATCCGGGCGTTGCATGGTCACCAATCGGTCCATGCCCTCGGTCGTCATGGCTTGCAAACGCGCCTCATCGAAGACCGGGCTGCTCCACCGCTCGCCATGCCCCAGACCCTCGGCGAGAAGCGGCGTTTTGAGAACGCCGGGCGTCCCGGTCGGGTACGTGTAGCCGGTTTGGTCGGTGTCGCCGTCGGTTTCTTTTTTCTGCCCGAACGGCGTTCCTTCGGCCTCGCGGTTGCGGATTTGCTCGGCTCGCGTTTGCAGGGTTTTCAAGTCCACGCCGCTGTCGCGCAGGGTTTTCGCGACCAGAACCGACGGCAGGAAGCGGCTCATCGTTTGCTCGACACAGCCGTACGGATAATCCGCAAGATACGGCAGAGCGTCCAGCATCGTCGCCCCCAAACTCGGGTTTATCTGGACGAGCAGGGCCGCGCTGTTTGGCTTGCGGTCGCGCGGAATGTTGATTGTCACGGTCGCCGTGGTTTGGTTCGCGGCGAGCATCCCGGATTTGGTGACGAACTTCTGCACACCGTACGCGAGGACCGGGAGCGGCGTTTCGCTCGCATCCGATTCCTCGTCCGATTCAGCCCGCGCGGTAATCGTGGTCATGCCCGCGCCCATCGCGGCGACCGTGAAGTCCACGCGCTTTTCGGTCCCGGCGGGGATCTCGACAATTTGGGATTGCCCCGCGCCGCCCCCCACAACGAGGGAGCCGGAAGGCAAGGCGACCTGAATGGGACGCGCTTCTCCCCCTACCGTCCCCCCCTTATTGGGGGTTAGGGGGCCGTTCCCATTCACCGCAAGCACGGACGTATCCGATGATCCGAGCGAGACGGTCACGCGCTTGGCGGTCGCGAGGTCATTGCGGACCAGAGCGGACAGCGTGACGCGGTCGCGCTCCACAAAGAACCGGGGCGCGGCGAGCCGAACCAGCAGGTTTTTATCTGTAACTGCGGTGGTGTCGCCGCTCCCGACCGCGAGATTGGCGGTCGAGCCGCGCGCGGTCGCCGCCCAGGTCGTCAGGCTGTCCGGGAATGTGAACTTCACGGTCGCGGTTCCGTCCGCGTTGGTCACCACGGCGGGCGTCCAGAACGCGGTATCGGCGAAGTTCGACCGGACGCGCGCGGGCGCGTTCGCCTGCGCCTGCGCTTCCTTTGGCGCGCTTCTCACCTCACGGGCGAAACTCTGACGCACTCGTCCTGCCGAGGTGGTCGCCATCGGGGCGGTGAGCATATCGGCCATCGGCGCGGGCGCATCAAAACCGCCCGGCGCACTTCTGCCACCACCGAAGCCGCCCGCGCCGCCTGCCCGCCCGAACTCCCTATCACCATTGAAAGCGTAGAGCGAATTATCCGCGTCGTAACTAACAATGTAATCACGGTAGCCGTAGTACGACGGGACGTACTCGGTTCCGGGCAACCGTCCCGTCTCCGGGATACGGTAGCCAACAGGATCAAACTTCGGCGCCGGGTAGTCGTTTTCCACGCGCCCGCCCAAGCGGAAGTCCTGCGACGATTCGGCGTTGACGTTGATATAGCGGCGTTGCCCGTAGTAGAACAGCCGAATATCGGGCGCATAATCCCGCTGGATATACAACACCGACGAATCGAATACGGCGAGCGACACCTCCGCTCGGGCGGGCGTTCCGTTGGCGTTTTTGGCCTGGATGGTGAACGTTCCGGTTTCGCCGGGCTTGTACGTTTCCTTGTCGCCCTTGACCGTGATGGCGGCGAACTGCCGGGATGGCGGCACGAACAACTCTTGCTGCCACGAGTAAAACTGGTAATCCCGCACCGCAACGGCGGCAAGCGCGAAGTTCGGGACATGAACGCGCGAGATGCGAACCTCGACCGTCAAGGCGCGGCCCGGCACATGGATCAGCCGCCGCGTCCGGATGGTTCCGCCGCTTTCGTCGGTGAAGAGGACCCAGACGTTCGGCTGGTCGGACACGATCAAAACGCGCGCGGTTTCGCCTTCCTCGAACGTGGTCTTATCGGTCAGAAGGGTGACGCCGCCCGAACGAAACGCGCTTCGCTCCATATTCTCGGAGGCGACCCAAACAACCTGTTGCGCTTTAACTTCCTTCTCGAACTTGTCCAGAGCCGCGAACCGGGCGACAAACTGCCCGGCCTCGTCGCTCCGCCATGTCGTCATCGCCCGACCTTCTTTATCGGTCACAATCTCTTCGGTATGAACCGGCGTCTCAACGGTTTTCCCGCCCTTGTCATCGAACGTTTGCTTGTAAACGGTCAGCGTTCCCTTAACGGAAACCGGGTTCTCGCTCGCGTCCTGGGTTCGCACCTCGAACTGCGCGATATCGCCGGGCCGGTAGAAGCCGCGCTTCACGTCCAGAAAGGCGTAAAAGCCCTGCCGCGCGACCTTGACCACGCCCTCGCCTTCAATCGTGCGCCGCGAAGAATCTATGACCTCGGCCTTGACCGTGTACGCGTAGTCGCCCTGATACCCGCGCGTTCCCGCATCGGCCTTGAACGAGACCTTGAGCGTCCCGTCCGCGCCGGTGACGCCCTCGCCTTTGGTGACCAGTTCACCTTCGCCCGCGTTCCGGTTCGGGTAGTAGGCGTCGGGGTTCGATGCGGTCACGAACCAATCATACGGTTGCGGGAAGTGGAAGAACGGATAGTACGGCGAACGGAACACCTTGTACGAAACCTTTGCGCCCGCAACCGGCGCGCCGAAGTAGTACGCGGCCTTGACGGTCGTTGAAACCGTGTCGCCGAAGCGCGCCTGCGCCGCCGTAGTTTTCACACTCACCTCGTACTCGGGCTTTTTGTACTCCTCGACCCGGAACTGGCACCCGCCGACGTTGTTCTCACTTCCGTTCACCCACAAATTGTATTCGCCCAACGCCGCGCCGTTGGGGAGCGTGAACGAGCCGCTGATGCTACCGAACTCGCCCGTGGTCACCGTGGCCTCGTGGATTTTCTCGCCTTTGGGATTGTTGACGTACAGGCTGAACTTCTGGCCCACGACCGGCTTCCAGTCCGCCGATCCGGCGGTTCGGCGCGCGATCACATCGCGGTAGTAAACGGTTTGCTTGGGGCGGTACACCGGTCGGTCCGTGTACGCGTACCCTTGTACGACGCCCTGATTCCAACTGTCGTCGTAGCCGTACCAACCGTTCGAGTTCGTCAACGCGTACCGCTCGCCCGGCGCGTACGCGAAAACCTCGATATTGGAGTTGCCATCATATTCGTTGGTTTTGGCATGATGAGGAGCCGTGAAAAGACCATCCGCGTCGGCCTGCCCGCGAAACGAGACGGTTTTGCGCTTGTCGTTGTAGTCCCACATTTCCTTGACCACAACCTTTGCGCCCGGCACAGGCCGCCCTGTTTGGGCGTCCACGACAAAGCACAGCGTCCCGTTTCGGTCCTGTTTTTTGACCACAGCAAGGTCCGAGATAATTACCGCCGTCGCCGCCCGCGTCCGGTTATCATCGCCGCTCGCGACCACGACATACGCCCCGGTTTGCGTGAACGGAAGCGGGTAATAAGACGAGACAGGCCGGAAATCGTTTTTGTCCGGCGTTTTCACCGTCCATTCGGCAACAAGGCGACCCTTTTTGGCGGCGTCCTCGGCCTTGCCGAAGTTGCGGTCGAACAGGGTGAAGTTCGTATGCGGGTCGCCGAGATTTTCCGGCGCGAGCAGTATCTGATCCAAATCCACGCGGTACGCGCGCAGGGTCACGTTCCGCAGATTCTTCGAGTACATCGTAATCTGCGCCTTTTGGCCCGCCCGAAGCGGGCCAAATGTGGCGAGATTCAACTCTTTCTTGCGAAGATTGAACGCCGCCTGTCGCGCGTCGTCGGCCCACTTGCTTGCCGGGTACACGAGAGCGATGGTGTCGTACCGCGCGAGCGCGCCGTCCGCATCGCCGGTGGAGGCGGTCCACTGCGCGGCGATCAAACGCATCTGCGGCGCCTGCTCATCCTGCGGATGGGCGCGCACGGCGTTGTCCAGAATGGCGCGGGCGTCGAGCGTGTAGTACGGAATGGTTTGCACAATCTTGTACGGCGATTTTGTGTCCCGCCGCGCCCACGCCTGCCGTTGCGCCGCGACATACAACGCCTTCTTGAACGACGCGAGCGTGGCGAGATGGCTATCCGCCGGTTTCAACCGGGGCAGGCGCGCGTACAAAAACAATACCTTCTTGGGAACCGGCCATTTGGGGTTAAACGCCTGCTCGACGTTTATCGCCCAATCCGTTTGCTTGGCCTGAAGCCAGTCCTCTGCGCTTCCCCATCCTTGCGTTTGCCCTATCAAGCGCGCGGCGTCGAAATGAAGGTCCGCCTCCTCGCTCGCGACCGCCGTGCGCCGGGCGGTCCCCAAAGCGCCCACGCGCTCATACGCGACCAGCGCGGCCTCAAGCGCGGCGGGGGCTGTTTTCTGGTCCTCGGCGTACAGGTAAACCTGCTCGGGTTTTTCCGACAACTCGGTTTTCGGGTAGTCGTTACCGCGATACAACTTCCCGCCGACCTTGTACGCGTAGTGCGGCATCTGCCCGGCGAACAGCAACCCCTTCTGGTACTGCATCCGCGCGGTCCACAGCGCATCGTTCCGGTTTTTGGCGAGGAACGCATCGGTCGCGGCAATCGCGGCATCCCATTTGCGGGCGTTCGCGAGCGCGACCGCGACCCGGTACGCCGTGGTCGTGCGCCCCGGCGCGGTCGGCGGCGCGGTCGCGAGCCATTTCTGGTATGCGTCTATGGCGAGCGCGTAGCTTTTCTCGTCGTAGAGTTTATCCGCGCGCGCTTTCAGAGCGTTCAAACTCTCCGGGGCGGCGGCAAACACGGCGTGGGGCGAGGCGGCGTCCAAACCCGCGAGCGCGGCGGACGCGACGACGCCCCCTATCAGCCCGGCGGCGAGGGCGGGCGTTACGGGGCGTTTGCGACTTGCAAAAACGGACACGGGGAAGAAACGAGACAAGCGATTTAGAAACACGAGCGGTGACCTTTGAAAGCGGGGTAAGTGACTGTTTGGTTGGTAGTAAGACCCGGGGGAACATCGTTTTGTTCTGCCGGGTTACAACGGGTTAGACGCGCGCCGGGCCGGTTCGCTTCACTTTGATGGTTTCTCCCCGCCTTTTGAAGCGGGAAGGTAAAAGAGGCCCCCTAACCCCCAATAATGGGGGGACAAGAACAATGCCATTTGGCATAGGCTCAACCGCTGGTTCGCAGAGTGAAGGCGTCGCCGCTATGTTCTTCTTGTCCCCCCATTATTGGGGGTTAGGGGGCCTCTTTTACCTTCCCGCTTCAAAAGGCGGGGGACGAGGGACGAAACGCAACAAGGCGACACTACGGGGAGAGTTGTCCGCAGGGGGCAGGGCGCGCCGCCGCACACGCCGAACTTAACCCCATGCGTTCACCTCGCCTTCGCGCCCTTCTCCCCGCACCCCTCGCCGCCGTGTCGCTTGCCCTTCTTGTCGCCGCGCCGCAGGCGGCGCGAGCGCGGCAGGACGTTCCGGTTCCCGGGCCGGTTTTGCCCGAAACCGATGCGCGTCCGCTCTCCGACCCGTTCCGGCCCGTGTGCGAGATCGGGCCGACGTTCGTCACGCTTCAATGGTGGACCGACACGCCCTGCCCCACCCGCGCCGAGGTGCGCGCGTCGAATGTCCCGGTGACGGCGTGGCGACCGGACGGCAAAAAGGCGAACCCGTGGACAGCGGCGCAAAGCGGCGTTCGCGTGGTCAGCGGCGATAATAAACCCGCAACCTATCACCGGCTCCGTATTGACGGCCTCGCGCCCGGAACGCGCTACTACTACCGCGTCCATGATGCAGGCGCCGCCCCGACCGCGACCGAACGCGCATGGGGGGCGGAAAACGGGTGGCGGCGCGAATATGCGGTCGCGACCCAGGGCGGGCCGGGGCGAAAAACGATCATCCGGGTTCCGGTCAAGGTGTTGCTGATGCCGAACGTGGTCAATGTCGCCTCCGCGCGACTGCCGGATGGGACCGAGGCGCCGCCCCCGCCGCCGTTTTCGCCCGAACAAATGGCGGTGATACGCCGCGAGTACGAAACCACGGCGCGCTTTTTGTTTGTCAACTCGGGAATGCGGTTCTACCCGGACTTCCATATCTTTGTGGACGACCGCTGGCAACGCTGGGGCGATGAGCCGGACAACGCGCAAAACGCGTTTTATAAGAACCTGCCGGTTTCGCGCTCGTGGGCCGGGAAAGATTACGCCGATCCGGGTGGCGGGACGTTCACCATCGTGGACACGAATAATATAACCCGCGTTTCCAATCAACCCGTGTACGAGGAACGTCCGTACGCCGGGCAGATCGAGCAGGCGTTCCCGCGCCGGTGGAACCCGTCCCAGAAAACGTGGGAGTTTTACAACAGCGGCGGCGGTACGTTCGGCGTGGACGCTTTTCCGAGCGGCGTCCCGGGACGCTCGCAATTTCTCGGCGGAGGCGATACCGCATGGCTCGCCGCCCATGAGTTTCATCATCAAATGGAATCCGAGGGCCAGTTTTCGCTGTCCTACCGCGAGGATGACCGCATCACGTTCGACCACCCGGCCCCGCGCACGAAAGAAAACCCGTGGTCCACGACCGGGCGGCACGGAAGCCAGTGGGACGTGCTGGGGTTTTGGGGACGAACGCAAACCGGCGCGCAGTGGCTTCGCACCTACTTTGGCGAGGCGATCTCGGTTGCGGACCGCGACAACGACGGCGTGCCGGACGATGATGGGCGCGTGCCGCTCGATGAAAAACGCTGGGGCGGCGACGCCAAAAAGTTCGCGACCGATGGCGTGATGCGCGATCTGGACAAGGTCATGCTGTCGTCGTGGGCGACCGCGACGTTGCAAACGTCGTTTGTGAAGCCCAAAATGTCGGTCGCCGTTCGCCCCGACCCGCGCAAAACCGACCAGGACGGCGACGGCGTCCCCGACACGTCCGACCCGTACCCGCTTTACCCCTATGCGCCGTTTGTGTGGCCGCGCACGGTTTCCGTGGACGGCGACGCCGGTGACTGGGCGGGCGTTCCGCTTTCCGGTCACCGGGTCGCGAGCGAGGACAACCTCGATGTCACGTTCCAACAGGCGCACGATGAGGCGTTTTACTACGCCTGCTTCGCCCTGCGCGGGCCGTGGCGTACGCTCGACATCACGCTGGACGGCGAGGGGAAAGGCGTGTTTTCCGGCGACGGCGTGCAGGGGATTATTCTGGAGCGCAAGCGGAATGCAACGCTTAGTATGACATTCGGCGCAAACGGTTTGCCGGATGTTTCGGCGCAAAGCGCGCCGGAGGAGTACACGCTTCGTACCGCGTGGAGCGGCGCGCCGGGTTTGGTTTGGAAGGCGCGCCCCCTGCCGGACAATGCGGGGACGGTTTTCGAGTTCGCCCTGCCGAACCGTGGCGCGGGCCTGTGGTCGTGGGAGCGGGGCGGGCGCGAAGTAGGGGCGTCCGTGGATATTACGACTCAAAGCGGGCGGGCGTACCCGATGTACGAGCCGTACAAGGTTTTCTACGCCCGGATGCTCGAAGGGGCCGGAACGCCCCCGCTTCCCGCGACCGGCGCGCCTGCCGAACTCACCGCAACCGCCGCCACGAAAACGCTTTTCCCCGGCGATCCGGCCCTCAAGTTCGCGGGCGAGCCGTGGACGCGCGACGGCGCGGTTTTGAAAACAACGGCGTCGGGCGAGGCGCTGGCGTTTGTGGACGGCCTAAACGCAACCGAGT
>CAXUMS010000007.1:36008-55647 GCA_964252165.1 uncultured Armatimonadaceae bacterium | reverse complement strand
ACCTTCTGGTCGCCGTGGAGGACCGTGGTGGTGGGATGCGCGTCGAGGGACGGAGCGACGCGATACTTGCCGCATTCCCGCCAAGCGTAGCGGCGGCGTCCGCAGGCGATGGCTATGTCGCGTTCGTGGGCGGCTACGCCAACACGCAAACACGCCTTCGCTTGTTCGGGCGCGAAACCGGCGAGGCGGACGCGCGTGACGCCCGGCGAACACACGATGCAGTTGTCGCGCCGCAACGGGTCCGTTTGGCGCCTTCTGGACGGCAAGCCCATCCTCCATGCGTCCGACCCGTCGCCGGAAAAGCCGATGGACCGGCTCGCGGTTATCGACGGCTACAACGGCGCGCAGGTCATCAAGGAAATCCGCTACCGCGTCGGCCCCGCCGCGCGGACGCGCTAACGCCCGGTTTGCGCCCAGTCCGCGTACAACGAATCTAACCGTTCGTGGTCCCAAACGTCCTCATGGACCACGACGCGGTAGCGCAGATGGAGACTGTCGCCCGCCCGGACGGTCATCGGCTCGTGGAACAGGAACGCGGCGTTAAAGTAATGACCCGGCCCGGTTCCGCCGTACCAGGGTGTCGGATGGCGCGGGTTATCCGGGTGATCGAAGCAGGCCACGCCGCCCGCCAAATCCGCGCCGCCATCGAGCTTGCCGGATAAATCGCACCAGCGGGCGGGAAGCCCGAGCGGTCGCTCCGATGTTTCGCCGGTCGAGAACAGCAAACGCGTTTCGCGCCAGTTGCGGCTACCGCGAAACGTCAAACCGCCGTAGCCGCCCCACGTCGTGTACGGCGTCCGGTCCAAAAGTAAATAGGCGCGGGCGGATAGAACCGTGTGGAAATCCAGCGCATAGGCGTCGCCGCTTGCGCCAAGCGGTCGGTACGCGACGCTCCGCGTTTCGTTAAACACGACATTGTCGCCGTCGCGGTTTTCCCTGACGGTCGGGCGCATCCAGTCGGCGTTGTGCGTAATGGAAACCTCGCCGTTGTCGCCGCAGGAAACCGTAGGCGGCTTGCCTACAACTTGCGCTCCCCACGAACCCGGCGCGCCATTCTCCTCCCAGAAGTTTTCGCCGTTGATGAACTTGATCGTGAACCACAGCCCCCGGTGCCATACGTGATCGTGCGGCTCGAACAACGTCAAAACGCGGCGCGAAAGTGGCGTCCGGAGCGGGTGAAAGAACGGCTTAGCCTTGCCGCCGTAGACGTACCGCCAGAGCGGGGCATGGGCGTCCGCGTCCGCGTCCGCAAGGGTAGCGGGCGAGCGGGGCGCGATAAGTTCGACCTGTCGGCCCACGGCATGATTGACCAGAACCGGCTCCGCCGCGTGTGCCGGGTTGTGCGAGGGGCTTTGCGATACGTTTTCCATAACGCAAACAGGGTACCCAATAGGTGTTGGGTGTTGGGTGTTGGGTGTTGGGTGTTCTGAGAATACCGAATGGTTAAGCCTCGCCGAAACAAACCGGTTGCGCGTCAACCGCACGCCATACCGTATTCTCAGAACACCCAACACCCAACACCCAACACCCAACACCCAACACCCAACACCCAACACCCCCCGCTACGCTCCTCGTCCCACGGCGGCGCGGTAAAACAGGGTTTGTTGCGCCCAGCCCGCGCGCGGCCCGAACCGCTCGTGGAATGCCTCGGTGACGCGGGCGTAGGACGCGGGCGTGAGCGAGCGACCGGCGAGATCGGGGGCGTACCGGGTTTGGGCGATACGCCAGATATGGGTGTCCACGGGTATCGCACCGTCCTTATCAAGCGCAAACAAGCACACGCAATCCGCGATCTTCTCGCCCACGCCAAAAAACGCGGTCAGTTCACGCTTGGCCTCCGCGTGGGTCGCGTTGTCGCGCAGGGCGGATAAATGGTCGGCGGGGAGCCGCTCCAGCACCCGCGCGCTTTCGATCAAACGTCGCGCCCGGAAGCCAAGGCCCAACGCGCGCAGGGTCGCCTCATCCGAGCGCGCGATCTGCGCCGTTGTGGGAAAGCGGATAAACAGACCCGTTTCATTCTCATCGCCCCCGAGCGGCGTTCCCAGCGTGCGGGCGACCCCGCGAAGCATGGCGGAGATGCGCGCAATCGGGGCGACCGACGCGCACAAAAACGAGAAAAAGCACTCGTCCGGGTCCTGCCGCAAAATCCGCACGCCCGGCTGACGCGTCCACGCGTCCCGGAACGCCGCGTCTCCGGTTCGCCAGTCGCGCGCCAACGCGGGCAAATCCGCCTCGCCGATCCGCAAAAATCGGCGTATCGCTGTTTCGGCGTTCGGCCCATCCGCCTCGAAGTGAAGCGTCCCGGCGTCGGTTTCGTCGCCCGCCGCGTCCGGCTCGAACACCTGCCACAAGCGCGCCCGACGCCCGCCCGGAGCCACGCCCGCCCAAACGTCCGCGCCATTATCACTGGGAACACCGGTCCAGCGGAACGCCTGCCCGCTCCGAAGCGTCGCCGACAGGTCCAAATCGCCGCGTGTCAAGCCGGAGATAGTTCCCGTCTCCCTCGGCGTATCGGCGCTGTTTTCGGCGTTGTTCACGGCTTGCAGAATACCACGAACTGGGTGGCGGCTTCTTTGTCGCCGTACGGATTGCGCGCTTCTGCATTGCATACGAAAATTCTGAATTCAAACGGCGAACAAGCGATACAATCTTTAGTATGCCGTCGGGCAAAGTTCATGATCGAATTACGCTGGTTGCGGCGGCGGCGATGGTTCCCATATGGTGGTACGCGTCCCCGCCCCCGGTGCGCTGGGAGCCGTGCGCGATGTTGGTCGGCGCGACGCTGTTTTCCGGACTTTGGCTGTCGCCGGATCTGGATTTGGACTCGTCCATCTACAGGCGGTGGGGGCCGTTTCGTTTTTTGTGGTGGCCCTACCAAAAGATCATGCCGCACCGGTCCCCGCTCACGCACTCGCTTTTTGTCGGGCCGCTCGTTCGCATCTGCTACTTCATCCTTGTCGCATGGGCCATAGTCCGATGCGCGACGTGGGCGATTGCGCGGTTCATGCCGCTCGACCGAAACGCCCTATCGCGCAACATAGGCGACGCGTTGATCACCTTTTTCCGCGCTCGCCCGGACCTGCTTCAAATGCTACTCTTAGGTTTGTTTTTGGGGACCGCGCTTCATGTCAGCGCGGACGTTATCGTCTCCGCGACAAAACGCAAACTGCGGTAGATCAGGCGTAGTTTGAACATGGCTCGCTTGGTTTGACACCTTGCCCAAATCGTGATACTTTACCAAGATAACAGGGTGCGCTTCGGCGCCCTGTTTTTTTAGTGGTATTTTTTGCGGCCCTTTTGCGTTTTCGATGCGTTTCACGCCGAAAACGCCCCCTATCGGAAGCCCGTCAACGGCGAAAGCGGGGATTTAATTACTATGGCAACCAACAACCCAACCGGCCCCAAAGCCATCGCGACGCCGTCCAAGAAAGACCTTGAAGGCGGCGGGCTGATGGGCTATCTGCAAGGGGTTCGCGACGAACTCAAAAAAGCGCACTGGCCGACGCGGGCCGAGCTGTTCCGGCTCACGCAGGTGGTGCTGGCGCTGATCGGTATTGTCGCGGCCTACTGCGGCGCGCTCGATGCGCTTTTGGGGCTGGGAACCAACCGCATCTTTAACCGCACCAGCGATGAATCGGCAATCTCCGCGCCCGCCGCGCAAACTCCCGCCGGGAACGATGGCGCGCCGCGCACCGACGCGCCCGCCGCAACCGCGCCGTCCACGGTGACGCCGCCTGCGGGAAGCGCGCCGTCGTCGGGCGCGACCTCCGCAGCGCCCGCCCCGAACGCCGCGACCGCGACCGAGCCTGCGACAACCGCACCCACCGCGCCGACAACCGTTGCGCCTGCAACAACCGCGCCAACGACGGATAGTGCGCCGCCGACAACGGGTGCGCCAACAACGGGTGCGCCAACAACAGATGGTGCGCCTACGACCACCGCGCCTACAACGAGTGCGCCGACGACGAGCGCGCCCGCAACGACTGCGCCTGCGTCTCCTGCAACGACGCCTTAACCTTTTTTCGACTGCAAAGTAGACCAAACCACCATGCCCAGACACTGGTACGCCGTTCATACGTACTCCGGCCACGAGAAAAAGGTCAAAAGCAACATCGAGCGCCGCGCGGAAACGATGAACCTGCAAGACCGGGTTTTTCGCATTCTGATCCCGGAAGACACCGAAACGCGTAATCGCAACGGCAAGAAAACCGAGATCAAGCGCAAGGTGTTTCCCGGCTACATCCTGATTGACATGCTCCTCGATGACGCGACGTGGCACCTGGTAAAAAGCACCACGGGCGTCACGGGTTTTGTTAGCTCCGGCAACAAGCCGGTTCCGCTTCAAGACCGCGAGGTTCGCGACATTCTGGATGTTCTCGATAATGCGAGTGCGCGCCCCAAAGCGATCTGGGAGAAAAACCAGGTGGTTCGTGTGACCTCCGGCCCATTCGCGGACTTCACCGGCAAGATCGAGGAAGTCAACGACCAGAAAGACAAACTGCGCGTTCTTATCTCGATCTTCGGACGCGATACGCCGGTGGAACTCGACTTCAACCAGGTCGAGAAAATATAACGATTTGCGGCCCGCGCAATGGGGCCGCCACGATAGCGCGCGCGGCGTCAAAACCGCTCGTCACCCGTAGGAGACCCGAGCCGAAACGCTCTGGTCGCTACCACTACAAGGAAGAAACCAATGGCAAAGAAAGTCGTCGGAGTTGTCAAACTCCAGATCAACGCGGGCAAAGCGACGCCCGCACCGCCTATCGGCCCGGCCCTCGGCGGCTACGGCATCAATATGATGGAGTTCATCAAGGGCTACAACGAAAAGACCAAAGACATGATTGGGTCTGTTGTGCCGGTGGAAATTACCATCTTTGATGACCGCTCGTTTGTGTTCGTCACCAAAACCCCGCCCGCCGCCGACCTTATCAAAAAGGCCCTCGGCATCTCGGCGGGTTCCGGCGTCCCGAACCGCACCAAAGTCGGCTCGCTGACACAGGCGCAACTGCGCTCTATCGCCGAAACCAAACTGCCCGACCTCAATGCAAACGATGTCGAAGGCGCGATGAAGGTCATCGAAGGCACCGCCCGCTCGATGGGCGTAGAAGTCAAGGGATAGTAAGAAAGCGAGAAAGTTGATAGCAAGAAAGTTGACAGGGAGAACCTGCGGGCGACGCAAGGTTTTTTCTTTAACTTTCTTGCCCTCTCGCTATCAACTTTCTTGCTATCTTTGAGTGGGAGGGGCCGAACCCCGCTTGCACCACAGGAGAAAAATTATGCGAAAGCAAGATCGAAAGCACGTTCTTTCCAAACGATATGTGGCGGAAAAGGCGAAAGTGGACAAGTTGCGTGAGTACGAGCCGGAAGAGGCGCTAGAACTCGTCAAGGCGACATCGTCCACCAAGTTCGACAGCACGGTGGATGTCGCCGTCCGCCTCGGCGTTGATCCCCGGCAGGGCGACCAAGTCGTTCGTGGCACCACGGACCTTCCGAACGGGACCGGCAAAACGCAGAAGGTCGCCGTGTTCGCCAAAGGCCCGAACGTGGACTTGGCGCTTGCCGCCGGGGCCGATACGGTCGGCTCGGACGATCTGATCCAGAAGATTCAAAACGGCTTCCGCGATTTCGATGTCCTTGTCGCCACTCCCGACATGATGCCCGCCGTGGGCAAGCTGGGCAAGTTGCTCGGCCCGCGTATGCCCAACCCGAAGTCGGGAACGGTTACGACCGATGTCACCAAAGTCGTTAACTCGATCAAAAAGGCGACCCGCGTTCAATATCGTGTGGAAAAGGGCGGTATCGTCCATGCCCCTATCGGCAAGGCGAGCTTCCCCACCGAGCAATTGATCGAGAACATGAACGTTCTTCTGGGCGCGCTGGTTAAAGCCAAGCCCGCGACCGCGAAGGGCCGTTATCTGAAGAAGATCACCCTGTCGGCGACGATGGGACCGGCGGTAAACGTGGACTTGGTCCGTGCAGGCGCGAGCGCCGAAAAAGCGTAACACATTGGTTTGGTCATAAGGCCATTCGTAACGAGACAAGACCGGAGAGAGGCCGGAGCGTTTACACGCTCCGGTCTTTTTTGTTTTTGGCGCGCCTATCCATACGCGCTGTAAAGCGCCGTGTTTGAAAACCAATTGCGCGCTTTCTCGGTTCGCAAAAAGTTTTTCAAAAACTTTTTTGTTTTTGTTTAGCAGTTCGCTTGTTTTCGGCTATACTGACTGCGGAGAACGCAATCTTCGCGGGCGCTTGCGCGCCTTACGAAGCGTTCTTCAAATACGAGCCGTTTCAGGAGGGTTTCCGATGTTTAGTATTTGGCAAAATCAGCCGGTCGTTGCGCTGACGCCGCAAGTAAACATCGCCGATGCCGCCTCCTGCCGCCGCTCTTTCCTTTCGTCGCTACTCCTCCCCACCGGGGAAGCAGCGAAGCAGTACGCGGAAATATCGCTCGGCCTCAAAGGAGACCATGCCGCACACGCCGTTTCAACGGCGCGCGGCGTCTCCGGCGGAGACTCAGGCGATGATCGGTTGTTCGGTTCTTATCAGGACCGCACACCGACCGCGAACCGGCAGGACGCACGCATAAATTCTATGCGTTTCGTCCCAGCCGGATAGGCTTCGACGCTTCCACGGCGCACACGAGCAGGACGAACAGGTAAGAGTCAAAGGCAGGTAGAGCGAGCAGGCGACCGGATAGGTCGCTCGCACTACGCGAGTTGATCTTTCCCGTTTCCGCATCCGCGATTTCGAGCCGCATCTTAATTTGTTTCGTCGCCTCGTTTGGGCGCCGATGGGGCCACACGGTTTTTAGCGAAAACCGTCGCCCCCCGACCAACCGTTTCCCACAACAACACAAGCGCATAGGGAGTAACCGACACGCACGGGATCAAAGCGTTTGTACGTTTTGCCACGCGCCTGTCCGGTTGCATCAAAACGCCGGATCAAGCCCCGTTCGCGTCTACGAGAGTAGATGGCGCGCTGACGCCAAACCGGCGGAAGTGTGACGCCGCAGGTGTCCCGAAGAAGGGTATACGTGTGTCCGGCAGTATCTCGCTTGCCTGCTTCTTTTTGTTGTGGCCGTGACCTTACAGGGAGAGTTTCCACGGTGGAAATATCAACGTTACTTCGCGCCCGAGCCGGTGACGGCAAGGCGCAGGATCAGGTGCGCGCCCATTTGCGGCCTCGCTTGGAATCGCTCGCGGGCTACTACGCCGCTCGCACCGGTATGGACAGCGCGGACCTTTTGCAGGAGGCGTGGGTCGCGGTCTACGAGGCCCTTCCCGGTCTTGATGTGACTATTGGCTCGCCCGCCCAGTATTTGCTGAAGCACGCGCGCTGGCAAATTCTCGATCACATCCGCTGGAACAAGCGCCGCTCGCACGAGTCGCTCGACGACTCTCTGGTGGAAACGCCGGAGATCGCCGAAAACAACTTCAGCCGCGCCGCATCGGCGCGCGCGGACGCGGGCGATGTAGAAACCAAAATGCTGGTCGAGGATTTAGAGCGTCGCCTTTCCGGTCGCCAGAAGGAAATTCTGCGCGGCTTGATGGACGGTCACACGTGGCGTCAGATCGGCGACTCGCTCGGCTGTACGTCGGCGAACGTCGCCTACCACGTACGCGGCATCCGGCAAGCGTACGCCGATGTCGCGCACACCGAAGGCGACCACGGCGCCGCCACATTGATGGCGGGCCACACGATGGAATAAACAAAACCGCTTGCACGAATGGGGAAACCCGGACGGCGGGCGGTTTTGCGTTTGTCACAACAATTCGTACAATGGCGTTTGGCGTTTGTTCTTGTCTTATTTTCTCAGGAGTCGCGGAACAAAACGGCGGCTTCGCGCGAAAGGATTCTCATGTCACAACAAACGCTCGCCGCCTGGCATCGCTTCACCATCACCATGACTGCGCTCGCGGTGGTCGGCATTGGCCTGACCCAAATCGCCCCCGCCCAGCAACAACTGCGGCAACCGCAAGCGGCCTCGTTGGTGGGGCAAACCCCGTCCGCCCCCGCCCCGCCGTCCGATTTTGGGCGTTTCCTCGTCGTTCCTGCGGCGGCTCCCCCTTCTACCATCACAACTTATACGGAAGCCTTTGTCGTGGACACAAAGTTGGGACGTGTCTGGCGCATGAAGAGTAACGGCATCAGTCCTGAATATGCAGGAACGGTAGGGCAATAGATTAACGAGTCCAATTTTTCTTTCACGCGTTATCCGCGCGGATAACGGCGAGCGCGGCGGGAAGCAAGCCGGCGGGACCGTCGTAGGCGAGGTAGCGCGGGCGCCATGCCGGGTGAAACTTGTTCTTGTAGTCGAACAAGCCTTTGAAATTATAGAACTGATTGACGTGTTGGTAGATAAAACCAACCGCACGCTCGGCGGCGGGGTCGCGGATATTCTTTCCCACGCCCGCAAGCGGACTGAGGCCGAGGTTAAAGGTCGCAAAACGCGCCGCCTCATCAAGGCCATCACCCCGCTCTCCGCGCGCCCATTCGATCAACGCGACGAACAGCAAGTCCATCACGCCGTTCGGCGCGCTCGAATCACGGCGCATCAGGTCAATCGTGGTTTCGCGAATTTGATACTCCGGGATGATATTTGCGAACGCGCAAATCGCCCCGTCCGGCGTTCGCACCGCCATTACCGGCCCGTCCTGCAGGTACGCCTCATCGAACCAACCCAGCGAAAACCGCTTTTCCCGCCCTTTTTGCGCCCTAAGCCATTCCTCGCTGACCGCGCTCAACTCGGCCATAACCGCGGCGGGGTGCGGCGGAACCGACAGTTCGGTTTCATAGCCCGCTTTCTGCAAACGCCCCACCCCGCCGCGCAGACTTTTGTTCGCGCCGCCCGCGAGCGTAAAAGCGTGGACATCCACGACCGCTTCCGCGCCGACGCAAAGAGTTTCAAAACCGGCAGCGCGATAGTCGTCCAGATAGTCGGGAAGCGTTTGATAAAACGCGGGCGACCAGTCACGCACGGCGCAAAACGCCCGGAATCCGCGAATCGCCGCGCGGGCGTCCTCGCGCGGACCGACCGGGTCGCCGAGCGCGACGCACACCCGGCCCGACACCGCGAAGCCTATTACGGACCCTCCCTCGCTGAACCAGTAACTTTTATCATCGAACAGCAAAAACCGGGCGAGCGAAGACCGACCGTGCGCCTCCACGATGGCGCGGGCGCGGGCGCGATCGGATGCGGTCGCCCGCTCCCGGTGCAAAACCGGGCGCAACAACGCGATCAGGGCGAAGCCGCCGGTTCCCGCCGCGACCACGTACAGCGAACTTGCGAACCAGCGCCCGTGATGCGTGACCGGCTCCAGACCGGGATCGCTGAACTCGGTGAACATCGCGACGGTTTGCAGAACCGCATCGCGCAAGCCGAAATCAACACGGAAATGGCGGTCTAAAAGGTAAAAGCCCGCCACGCCGTAGGCGAGCGTAAACAAGAACGACACGGCAAGCGTGCGCACGCCCTGCCGCATCGTCGGCGCGTCCGAGCGCGCCCAGAACTGCGAGCGCAAACTAACCAGCCATCCGGCGAGAACCACGGCGAGCGTCGCTTCTTCCCAGTCCAGCCCTTTGAGCAAATGGCTTGTCGCCGAAACAAGGAGCGCGGCGATACACAAAAGCCAGGCGGCTCGCTTGCGCCGCCACAAACTTTGCGCCAGCATCAAAAGCGCGAAACCGGCAAGCGCGGTCGCCAGATGACTGCCGTAACGCACCTCGAGCGGCAAAACGGGCCGTAGTAAAATGACGCGCTCGTGGAGCGCGGGCAGGGTCGCACTGACCAGATTGACCAGACCCATGACCGCCGTCAATAACGCCGCCGCCCGGACGCTTCCCCCAGCGAGAGCGGATTTTAAACCGGTTCTACGTCGCATGGGGGGCGTTTTTCCTCGGGAACGGGGAATCGGCGAGCGCAATACTATCGCCGCCACCGACGAAAGGGGGCGGGGCCGCCTGGTCTACCGAGCGCAAAAAGCGGCGGGCGAACGCCATACCGAGCAGGACCGGAAGATAAAACGTCAGGCCGCGAAACGCGAGCGTGACCACGGCGGCGCGAGCGGCGGGAACGCCAAGCGAAACAAACGCGAGCGTCATCATTCCTTCTACCGCGCCGACGCCCTCCGGCGTGACGCTCACAATCCAAAAAAGCAGGCCCACGGCGAAACCGGCGACAAGGGCGCCGGGCGCAATGGTTTGACCGAACGCCCGGAATAAACAACCAAGCGATGCAATATCGGCGAGATGCGCGGCGAACCCGAACAAAAACGGGGTTATCACGCGCGGCGCGGGCGACGAAAGGCACGCCCGCGCCGCTTCCGTGTATTCGCGCGCCTGCCCATTCGCCCAATCTTCGGGCAAAAGCGGGGGGGCGTTCCGCGCCCGGCGCACGCGTTTGGCGACGGCGTTTACAGCGTTCTGGACAAAGCGGAGAAGCCCAAGCAAAAGTCGGGGCCGCCACAATCCCAAGCCGAACACGCCGCACCAGACGCCAACAAGCGCGACCGAAGCGGCGGCGGCGGCGAGTTCGTATGGCTTCAGGTCATGGCGGCGAAGCAGATAAACGAGCGCGACCGCAAGAAGCGGGAAGAAAGAAACCACATCCGCGATCTTCACCAGAACCACGCCCGCCGCCGCGCGCGCCGCGCCGGTGTTTGCGCGACGGGCGGCTTCTGTGACCAGAAGGCTTGCGCCCGCCGCAGGCGTGACGACGTTGAGAAACGTGGCGGCGAACCAGATCGGTAGCAACTTCCCTATTCGCAGGCGAACGCCCGCGACACGAAGCGATGCCTGGTACAGCGCGGCGTACAATCCGAAATAAACCGCCTGCAAACAGGCCGCCGCCGCGATCCATTCGCCGTGTCCGCGCGCAAGCGTCCGCGCCACGGTTTCCGCTTCGTCCCGGCGGCTGATAAGAACCAGCGTTATCGCGCAAACCGCCAGAACAAAGAGCAACGAGCGAACGCCCAATCGTTGCGGGCGCGCCCTAACGAAGGGAACGCTCATTTTACGGTTTGTCGCCAGTGCGCCAGAATGGGCAGAGCGGCGGCGAAATGACTGCTCCAAAACGGCCATTTGTGATTTCCCGGATCGCGGTCGAAATGAACGCCCACGCCAAAACTCTTGCACATCGCGGTGAACGCCTCGGATTCCGCAACCACATCGTCATCGTCGTCATTGCCGACCGCGACGTAAAAATGAAGGTCGGCGCGCGTTTGCGCGGGAAGGCGTTGCAACTGATCCAGCGGCGAGTTCAGCAGCCAGTTGGCCTCGTCTTTCCCGAAAACATCGGCGGCGTCGCTAAAGTCCTCGTTCACGCGAAAGTCACCGGACAGCGCAAGGGCGTTGCGGAAAACATCGGGGTGTCGTACCACCAAATTCGCCGCGCCATAGCCGCCCTCGGAAACGCCGCCGAGGGTCCAATCCTGCGGGTCGTCAGAAACTCGGTAGTGCGCTTTAAGGAATGCGGGCAGATCGCGGGTCATCGCGGTTTCCATCAAGCAACGACCATCGAATGAATCCGCCCATTCCGATCCGCCCTTATAGAACGGCCCGCTCCCATCCGGGATCACCAGTAGCGACGGCGGCAACTTGCCGCTTTTTATCGCGGCGTCTATGGTTTTATGAACCGCCCCTTTGTAGAGAAAGTCGAGCGGTTTGCCCGGCGAGCCGTGGAACAAGATAATCACGGGATAGCCTTTTGCGGCGTGTTCGGAATAGCCGGGCGGTGTGTACACGTACAGATCGCGCGTTTTCTTCAAGGCGGCTGATGGAAAACCGACTTTGGTAAGTTTTCCGCCCAGCGTGTCTTTCATCACGCGATGTTCCTCGTAGTCGCTGATAAGGTCGGCGCGCGCGGCGGTAACCGGCGCGATAAACGATAACGCGAGCGCAACGCCCGTAACCAAGAACAACATTAAAGATTTCATAACTATTGACCTTTACTAAGGTTTGCGCTTAGTAGATGAAACTAAATATGCCGCTATAGACGAGGCGGTTGCGCTTATGTTCATAGCCTTTCCCCCAGCGAAAAACAACGACAAGGTTCCGCTCCGTGCGCCAAACAAAGCCTGACCAAGAACGACGCTTTTCAAAGCGAGAAGACGCTACTCGGGCGCGCGGGGCTACGTGCTATAATTAGCGCATGGATGACGACACCACGGCAGGGCCAACCCGGACGAACTGGCTTTTGGTTTCGTCGCCGGAGAATTTTGAAACGTCGCGGGCGCGCGGCTTCGACATTGCGGGTATGAAATCACGGCATCGCAAAAAGGCGGAAACGGTCCGCGCGGGCGATACGGTTTTGTTTTACCTGGTCGGCGTCAAGGCGATTGGCGGGGTCGCGCGTGTGACAGGGCCGTTCTTCGAGGACGATACGCATATCTGGGACAGCCGCAAAACCGGCGAGGAGTACCCGTTCCGGTTTCCTATCGAGCCGGTCGCTCTCGCCCCAACCCCGGAGGATTACGTGCCGGTCGAGCCGTTTGTGGACGCCCTTACGTACCCGAAGCGGTGGCCCCGGCAAAATTGGACGCTGGCCTTTCAAGGGAACGTTCACAAACTCTCCGATACCGACTACAACCTGCTCGCCCAGGCGGTGCGCTCTGCGGCGGCGGCAAAAGACAATAAATAATGAGTGATGCAACCACGGAAAAAGTCGGCGCGGACGGTTTGACGCCGCAACAACGCGGAACCGCCCGGGCGCGCGTTTGGACGGCGCAAACCGAGCCGCTGTCGCCGACTGACCTTTTGGAAGAGCTTTCGGCGCGCGGGTTCACGCCCGGTTTGACCGGGCCGGAGGAGCAGGGCGCGGCAATGGCGACCGCCGATGCGCAGTTCACGACAGGCGGGGCGGGCTACCGGGTGGTCTCGCTGTCGTCGTCGAAGGGAACCGGCTGTTTGGTGCGGGTGGACGAAGCCGAGGCGGACAGTTTGCCGGACAGTTACCTCGCCCAGCGCGCGGTGCGGCGCCCGCGTTTGGTTTATTCTTTGGAGGCGGGCGGCCCGTCCAACTCGGACCGCGCTCTGGTGGAGAATATCGCGGAAACGTTGATGCTACTCGGAAGCGGCGCGGTGGAAATATCGGGGCGCGGCCCGCGCGCGGGCAACAAACCGGTGATCTACACCACGCGCTGGCTCGGCGAAATCAAGCATTGACAAACGAAGACAACGGCGCGGCGAACTCGTTGCGCCCGGAACGAGGCGTTCATTTTTTCGTTTGCACCAACCGGCGCGGCGCCAACAACTCCGCCGCGCTTCCGTGTTGCGCGGACCGGGGCGGAAACGAACTGCTTGCCGCCCTGCAAAGCGAGTTTGCGCGGCGGCGCTACCCGCGCGGCGTCAAGGTGTCCGGCTCGACCTGCCTGACGACCTGTCAGCACGGCCCGACCATTGCGGTCTACCCGGACGGCGTTTGGTATGTCGGCGTCACGCCCGCAGACGTCGCCGCCCTGTTCGACGCGCACGCGCCCGGCGGGGATGGCGCGCCGCTCGCCCATTTGCTCCCGCCGCCGGATGTGCGCGTGTGGTAAACAGCGCAGACTGAAAAAACCTCCGACGTAGATGGCTTTCGCCATTTACCTCGAAGGTTTGCGTTTCGATGATTTACATCGTTAATTCGGGGTGACAGGACTTGAACCTGCGACCTCCGCGACCCGAACGCGGCACTCTACCAAGCTGAGCTACACCCCGACGACAAGCCCAATAGTACCATGCGCGGCGGGCGTCCGCAAATGATCATAGCGCGGTCGCAAAATCGTTGTGACTTCCCGCAAACGAGGAACGCAGGACATTGACGATAGGAATAGACGCGGGCGGAACCAGTATTCGGGTTCGTGCGGCGAGCGGCGACGGGCGCATCAGGGGCGAGGCGCGCGGCGCGGCGAGCGCGGACGGCGGACCGTTCCCGGTTCGAGCGTTAGTTGCGGAGGCCCTATCCGGCGTGGGCGGAGCGGCGGCGTTCGGGGAAGTGAACGGCGTGTGCGCCGGGATCACGAAGTTTTCGCGCGCCCATGTCGCCGAGGCTTGGGAGGCGGAACTGGCGCGCTTGTTCCCCCTTGCAATCCGGCGCGTCGTGGTTCCCGATTACGTTGTCGCGTTCCACGGCGCGATTGCGGGCGGAGCGGGCGTTGCGGTGGTCGCGGGAACCGGCTCGGTCGTGTACGGCGAAAACGGGCGAGGCGGCGCGGTTCGTGTCGGGGGACGCGGCTGGGAGTTCGGCGACGAGGGAAGCGGCGCGCATTTGACCGCCGACGCCATGCGGCGAACGCTACGCGCTTTGGACGGTCTCGCGCCCCCCACGCCGCTCACGCGCGCCGTTTGCGATTTCCTCCAAACCGACGATCCCGCCGCGCTTGCCGAGACCGCCCGGACGCGCGCGACCGAGAACGGGCGCGGCTTTCTGGTTCCGCTCGCGCTCGCGCTTGCCCGAAGCGGTGACGACGAAGCGCGCAATCTGTTTGTCGGAGCGGCGGGTTGGCTCGCCGCCTACGCCCGCGCCGCGCTCACCCAACTTGGTTTCGACGAACCATCACCGGTTGCGGTCGCGACTATCGGCGGGATGTGGGAGGCGGGCGATCTACTGATAGATCCATTTACGCGCGTTCTGCAACGCGCCTTTCCCCACGCGCATATCGCCCCGGCAAAGGACGAACCGGTGGTTGGCGCGCTCCGCCTCGCCGCGCGTCTTTAACTCGGCGTTTCGTATACGCGTTGTTTAACCGTGCCACGCGTAGTACATTCCTTGATTGTGCAGTCGGGATAGGGTTTCGTCGCTCAGTTGCGGGTATTTTTCTTTGATCTGCGCGATGGCGGTTCCCGCTTCGTTTTTCAAAATTAGTGGGTAGTCTTTTTCGACTACCGCGAACGCATAATCTTTCACCGCGTCACACCAGGCGCTGATAAGATTGGCCTGATCATTCGTAATCTGAGGATAAGCCGCCTGAAGGCGCGATTGGATCGGCTTCAGAAAGTTCTCGCCCCACTCCAAACTCAGCGTCAGCGCGGCGTTTAGTATTTCATCCGCGAAACCGACGACATCCGAAACGGCCTTATTGTTTCTCATTTGGTTATGGTTCAACGTCTTGCACGACCAAACGCGCCGACTTACGATGGCTCCGAACGATACAGCGCGAGCGCGAACAAGGCGGTCGCCGCAAGCGCGGCGATGGTCCGAACATGGTTCCAACTCGTCCACGCTTTGAGGTACATGGCCCAGAACCGCGCGCTGTCGTCCCCGTCCGGCTTGACCGCGTCCAGCGCCTGATTCATCGGAACATTGAACGCTGCCGTCACGAGCAGGACGCCGACCAGATAAAAAACGCTTCCGGCAAAAACGAAACGCGCGCCGGGGGCGTTCCAATGCAGAAGCGCGGAAATTAGCGAGAACACGCAAACGGCGGCGGTTCCCATGAACGCGGTTAAGAAGATCGGGTTCAGAATGGATGCATTGAAGGCTTGCATCGCGGCGATCCCCTTGTCGTGCGGGAGCGAGGCGAGGCCTTTCATCACGCAAACCGAAAACGCGAAGAAAAGCCCGGCCATCAAACCGCAACCCAGCACAGCGCACAGCGTCAGGGGAAGAAAGAATTTCATATTTCGCCTCAAACTTGAACAGGAGCGACCTGCGCGCAGTGTAGCATAAGCCGCCCTCCAAACGCAATTTGCTCGCCCGCGCCCGTGCGCGGCACACTGGGCGCGACGCTATAACGCGGCAAGCGTCGCGGCGGAAACGCTACGAACAAGGGAATTTTCCTTTGCTCGGTGAACAAGCAAGCATCCGAAGCGGGAGCCGCTGATGGTTCCGAAGAAAGAAAAGACGGTAGGGCGACCGGGCGGAGCGGCGTCGCTGTGTAACGCGGCGCGCACGTTTACCCTGGCGCGTTTGCCCGTTATGCCGAGGTATCAACGATGAAAGATCTCATCAATCTCATCCCTTTTGCGTTTGTTGTACTGGTTATCGCGGCGACGGTCGCCCTCGGGCTTGCCACAACCCGCAAATCCCGCACGGCCTCGGATTTCTTCGTAGCGGGCCGGTCCGTGAATGCGTTCCTGAACGCCTCAGCCATCTCCGGCGAGTATCTTTCGGCGGCGTCATTCATGGGTATCGCGGGCCTCGTTATGAAGTTCGGCTACGACGCCCTCTGGTACCCGGTCGGATATGCGGCGGGCTACCTGTTCCTATTGCTTTTTATCGCCGGACCGCTTCGCCGTTTCGGGGCCTACACCATACCGGATTTCGCGGAAGGGCGTTTCGACTCCCCCACCTTCCGAAAGATCGCGGTGACATTTGTTCTTTTCATCGGCCTTGCGTACACGCCCGCCCAGATGAAAGGGGCGGGAATCACGATGACGTCGGTTCTCGGCTGGCCGTACTGGGCCGGGATCGTGGTGGTCGGCGCGATTATCACGTTCAATGTCGCGCTCGGCGGCATGAAGGGCATCACGGTTGTTCAAGCGTTCCAGTACTGGATCAAACTGTTCGCGATATCCGTCCCGCTGTTTGTTCTGATGAACGTTTTTGGCGGCTACGGCCCCGCCGTCCGGGAAGCCGTTTCTAACCCGAAGGACACGCCGCGCCTGGCGCGCGAAACCGCGCTCACGTTTAAAGGAAAGCGTGACGCCCCCACGAACGCGGTTTCGTTTTCCGGCGCGGAACCGTCCACGATCACCTTCCCCGGCGGCGCGGTCCTTGACAAGATCACGCCCGCGCGAAAACCCGAAGCGGGCGAAGACGCCATTTCGGTCTCGAACTTAGCGAGCGGCGCGCTTTTGACGCCCGGCGAGGATGGAATCGCCGTTCCCGCGAACGCCTCGCTTACCCTGACGCCCGCCGCTGTTACGCGCGACAACGGCGCGCCCGTCTTGAAGGACGGCAAGCCCGTGATGACCGGGGCGAAGATCGAGATGGCGGGGCCGCTCGCGCCCGCCTCAAAACTGCAGGCGGTACTTCCAGCGGGGACTACCGCGCCGAACGCCGCTTCCAACAAGAAGTGGGTGGAGCCATACGGAACCATGACTGGCAAGCACGGCTTCCCGCTTTTGTACACGTACTCGCTTATTATCGCGCTCGTGTGCGGAACCGCGGGTTTGCCGCATATCCTGGTGCGCTTTTACACCAACCCGGACGGCAAATCCGCCAAGCGAACCACGATGCTGGTGATGCTCATGCTGGGGGCGTTTTATGTGTTCACGCCGATGTGGGGCGCGCTCGCTCGCTCTATAATGCCGGAGTTGTACGCGAACAACACGACCGACACCGCCGTTCTCAAATTGCCGCTCGCGCTCCCGAATACGGTGCTGGGCAAAACGCTGTCCGGCATTACGAGCGCGGGCGCGTTCGCCGCGTTCATGTCCACCTTCTCCGGCTTGCTGGTCAGTATGAGCAGCGCGTTCGCCCACGATATCTACGGTAATATTCTGCGGCCCCAGTCGTCATCGGAGGCGCGTTTGCGCGCTTTCAAATGGGCCGCCGTGGGTATCGGGGCCGTTTCGATGTTACTCGGTTTGGCGGTCGAAAGTTTTGACATCGCCACTCTGGTGGCATGGGCGTTTGCGGTCGCGGCGGCGTCCTACTTCCCGCTACTTTTATTGGGAGCATGGTGGGGCGGGCTGACTAAGTACGGCGGCGCGGCGGGAATGCTGACCGGCGGGCTTTTATCGCTTGCCGCGATTGTAACAACCATGCTTCTCGATAAGAAGATACTGACCTTTGAGGTCGCGCCGCTCGCGCGCGCCCTGATGGAGCAACCGGCGATCTGGGCCGTACCGCTCGCATTGGGAACCATGTTTGTGGTTTCCCTCTTGACCAAAGAACATCTGCCGCAAAACGTTGCGGGAAAACTCCTGCGGCTTCACGCGCCCGAAGCGATGGGCTTGTCGAAGAACTATATCGAGCATTAGACGATACGAACTAAACGCCCCATCCGGAACGCAAAAAGACCGACGGCTTTATGCCTGTCGGTCTTTTTGCGTTCCGGATGGGGCGTTTAGTTCGCGGCTTGCGAGATTTCCTTGAAATAATCGGCGTAGCGATCCATTTCAAAGTCCACGTTCGCGTTCTTATATAAATTCGCGACAAACGTCGCCTGGGGTTCGGCCTTGCTCAGGCGCGCGTAGCGCTCGGCTTGCACACGCGCCTTTTCAAAGGGAATAAGCCCCGCGCTTGCACGCTTATCAACTCGGGTGACGGCGAACCCGATTTTGCCCAGATTTATTTTCCGCACCGAACCCACCGGCGCATTTTCGATAGCGGCGCTAAGTCGTGCGCGGACATCCACAGGTATGGTGTTCCAGTCGGGCTGGAAATTAACGCCCACCACGCGGAGGCGCGGCGAGTTGCTCGCGATAAAACCGGGCGTCATTCCTTTTTGCTTCAAGAGCGCGGTGGCGGTGTTGGCATCCACCTCGTTTGGCGCGAAAACGATCTGCGTTTGCGCCTGCGTCGGCAGTTGAAACAACGCTTTATTGGCATCGTAGAAACGCCGCACCGCCGCCGCGTCCATACGAACCGATTGGGCGCGCAAATTCTCCAACGCCATATCGGTTTTAAGGTTGTTTTTCAGTTCCGTCATTGCGGCGGGGTCGCGCCGCGCGGCTTCGAGTTGGGTGGGCGCGCGGCGCTCGATGTCGGCGATGCGCTGATCCACATCGGCGTCGGACGGAACCACATTGGCTTTTTTCGCGGCCTGCATCACCACGCGCGTAAGCGCAAGGCGATTCAGGGTTTGCTTGCCGAAATGATATTCCAAATCCTCGCGGTATTCTTTAAGCGTTATCGGGTCGCCGCCCACGGTCAGTATAGGACGAGCCGACGAGTAACGCTTATAAAGCATGAAGTTGCCGATCAGCGAAGCGACGGCGATGAGAAACAGCAGGAAAACAAGAAATTTTTTCATAGCGTGCTACTTGGTAAACGTTCCATTTACAAATAAAAGAAAGATTTCAAAGCGTCGTGTGACGCGATGCGTGCGCGTCGCAGTCAAGATTCTGCGACGTTCGTGTGAGCGTTGGTAATGACTAACTAAACGACGGTTGAGATAGGGGGCGGAGAACGAAGCCGCCCCGCCCGCAACGCCGTCACGATCCGATCCGTCCACAATTCGAGCGAGGCGTTTTCCTCGACCCACCGGCGCGCATTTCGACCCAGTTGGTCGCGTAGCGCGGTATCTTCCCGAAGGCGCGCAATCGCCGCGCGCCATCCGTCCACATCGCCGGGCGCGACCGTCAGGCCATTCTCGCCGTCCGTTACCACATCCGAGCCTTGCCCCTCGGTTCGCGTCACGATAACGGCCTTGCCCATCGCCATCGCCTCCAAAAGCGTGGTCACGCCCGCCTGAAAATCGTTTTCATACAGCGGGGCGACCACAAACGCGGATGCGGCGTATAACAAGCGCAGTTCGTCGTACGCGTACCGCCGCGCCTCGACATGGGGCGGCAGACTTCGCCCTTCGGTTTCGTTCACGCGCTTCGACCATGGCGACGCCGCCGCGAGTTTGACCCGTAAATCCGTGAGCGGACGCACCGCCTCGATCAGCGTCGGGTAGTCGCGCCATTCTAATCCCGCCGCGCAAATCTGGTTTTCGTCTACGCGCACGCCGGGAAGGCCGGGCCGGTAAAACGCCGTGTCGGCATGAAA
>CAXUMS010000007.1:29111-35998 GCA_964252165.1 uncultured Armatimonadaceae bacterium | reverse complement strand
CGATTCGCGCTAAACGCTCCGGCTCAATTCCCAATGCTTGTACGCCGAATTCTCGTTGCGCCGTTGCATAAACAAAGATCGAGTTCATCGTTTGGTGCAACCGAAACGGCGCCCTAAAGAACAACCGCTTTTTGCCCGTGGACAAGCGATGCCCGATAACGACCACGGTCGGCTCGGGTTGCGCCCTCTTTCCGCGACGACCGCGCGTCCGTAGCAAAAGCGCGAGCGGCAGGGCGACGCTTTCGCTGTTCACGAAAAGCGCGTCGTAGTCGCCGCGTCGGTGGAACGCAAGCGCGGCGAGCGCGGCGTCATTTTGCGCGCTGATGCCCCCGCCGCTTCGGTCCAGCGCGCGAAGAAAACGTACCAGAGCCTGCGGCGCGGCGCGCACGGACGCGTAATCCAGAAAATCAACCGTGTCCCCGCCCGCCCGCAGTTTTTGGGCGAGCGCGTCATAATCCATGCGCGGGTGACGATCCGCCGCCACCTCATCTTCGATACCGGTTTTGCGGACGCTCGGGATCAGCAATAAAACGTTCACGATGTTCCCGCGCTTTTCGACGCGGCGCGGGCCGTACCGCTACCGCCGTTCGCCGCGACATCACACACCGTTTGCACCAGGCGCGCATAGTTGCGGGCGGCGTCGAAACGTCCCACCGCCTCCGCGCGCGCCGTTTTCGCCATCTGTCGCCGCTTCGGCCCGTTCTCGATCAACTCCGTCATCGCCGTCGTCAAAGCGGAAGCGTCGCCGATGGGGATGACCGCGCCGGTTTCGCCATCCCGCACCGCCTCGCCGAGCGCGCCCACATCCGTGGTAATCACCGGCAGGCCCGACGCCAGCGCCTCAAGAACCGCGAGCGGCAAACAATCCCCGCGCGTCGGAAAGGCGAATAAGTCCGCTTTGCCGTACAACTCCCGAAGCGCGGGCGCGTTGGGCGTAAGATTTCGGTGGATAAACACGTTTCGCATCCCAGTTCCGCCGTTTGCGCCTTCGCGCGCCGCCGCTTCGTCCGTTTCGCTCCAGGATTTCGTCACAATATCAAGCCGTGCGCGGTCGCGTACAGGCGCGGGCAACGCTTCCCATGCGTTAAGAAGAACGTCGCCGCCTTTGCGCCGGAAGTCGCCGCCCACGAACAGAACGCGCGTCACGTCGTTTTCCGCAGTAGGAGCGCGATCAAACGACCACTGGGCAATATCTATGCCAGGCGGGATCACGACGACTTTGGCGGGGGGAACGCCGTAATCGGCGACCAGCGAGGCTTTTGTCCATTCCGACCACGTCACCAGCGTTTGGGCGGCATTGAACGACCGCTGGTTCATGCGCCGTTTCAGATCTTCCACGCGCGCATTCTCGCTCGGCCTGTGTCCGTACGTTTCCCCGATAGCGTCGAACTGCAAGGGCGTGGCGTCGAGCGACACCACGGACGGAATACGGCGCATCACGCCAACCGAGAAAAGCGACGTGACCTGCGTATGAAACAACAAACCATCGAGCCGGTGCGCGCGGCGAAGGCGGCGAAGGCCGACATACGCGCCGATGGACGCCCGGACCGACCAGTTCGACTTGATACCGCGCACGCGCTGATACGCCTTTGAACGATCATCAAAAGCGAGGTCCACGTAATAGGGAGTCACGGACGTATCGCCGCTCTCGATGCGGCTTTCCAGCGTGCGCTTCAAATTCTGGGCGTGTGTGATATGTCCGAGCGCGTATTCCAGCGCAAAACCAATGTTCATAAAAGTGTCGCGGAGAGCCGGTAGAACGAAGCGAGCGGCGCGTTGCAAAGGCGCCGCTCAACCGCAAGCGGCAAAACGAGGCGTCGGACGCCGCATCAATAACGGCGGCGATGTTAAATGCCTGCGGTTAGTAGTGTGCCGTAGTTTGGCGTTTTCGTCAACCCGGCGCGGCGCTGATTTACCCGAAATACATTCTCGCTACGCTTTTTACTATTTTTCCGCGCGAACGGCTTCGCTAAGAAACGCGTTGAATGCGTCCGGGTTGACAACAAAACTGCTAAACCGATCAGCGCTTAAGGGACCGCCAACCAGAAAAGAGTGGGAGAAACTACACGTTTTCGCCAACCTATAAAAGAACAAATCATCCCAGTTGAGCGGACAAACCTCCAACATTTGCACCGGATTTCCTCGTCCAAAAACCGCATTCGTCAGCGCCGCTCCGCCAACGCCGCAAACAATGGAAGCCTGAGCAAATAACGCCATCTGCTCGGCCACGGTTAATGTTTCAGGCCGCACCATTGCAAAATTAAATTTTTTAAGTATAGCCGTTATCTCCTCCATGTTCGTGATATTTCGGTTGTTACGGAGAATGAATAAGCGCTTGTTTGCGTCAGGCGCTCCATAGGGCGCGCCGATTTTATCCAGACAAGCGTTCAGCATCTCCGGGTTGGGCCAGTCCGTCCGGGCGAATATTACCTCTTTGGCGTGTATATACGCGTCCTCTTCTGTAATCCATTGACGTTCCTGAAGATCGCCTCGCTTGATTATCTCTTGAAAAAAAGGCGCCTTTGCTAAACGGGAAGAAATAAGTAACGGGATTTTCGGCGACACTCCGCACTCGTCCAGCAACTGTAGCGTGGGTAGTAATTGAATTAAACAATGTCCGTAATTTAAGTCAAAAATGTGGCGGAGCGAGACGATTATGTCCTCCTCACGAACTTCCTTGTTACCTTGACGCGCTTGTGCGTAACTCGTGAGCGACGGAACGCCACTGAAGTATTGTAAGTGGTTACGAGAAAGGGCAAAATTTGACGACCACGCAAGCGACTCGGGAATTAAGACAGACGGCTCCATGATCGTGTATCCGTATTCCGGTTCAATGTAGCAAGGCTTGCACAGGTGATAAACATACTCTACGAAATCATCCGCTATATTTTTTTTCGCTGCGTGCTTATAATGGCTTGTTTGGAAGATGGGGTCATCGGGCGGGGCGGGATTATAAGATGGTCGGGACAATAGCTTGAACGGCGCAATTTGCTGAACTGCATACTGACCGCCGCCTTGCTTGTCCCACAAACGCCAATGTTGACGGATCTGCCTTTTATAGCGCCACCAATTAATGCGGTTCGTTACTTTTTTAATCATATGGACCTTCCTTATTTTTAATGCCGCGTTTGGGGCTACTTTATAGCGGCAAGCAAGGTGCGAACGCTACTGCGGCTGTCAAATAGCGTCTCGGCGCGTTTGCGTCCCGCCGCGCCGTGCGCGGCGCGAAGCGCGTGGCTCGCCACATAACGATCCAGCGCGGCGGCGAGACCCGCGTAGTCGTCGGAAACCACAAGCGCGCCCGTTTTTCCGTTTGCGACAATGCCGGGAATGCCGCCGAGGTTCGAGATAACGACCGGGAGACCGGACGCCATCGCTTCCAGCGCGACCAATGAGTAGCAATCGGCGCGGGTCGGCAAGGCGAAAATATCGCACTTTTGGTATAAAGCGACAAGTTCAGGGCTATTGTTGGTGATGTCGCGGTAAAAGACGACGCCGGGACCGGCGTCAGGGACAACATCGCGCGTGACCACATGCAACTCAACCGGCGGGGCGGTTTCACTTCGGGCGTGAAGCCAGCGCAAAAGCAGGTCCCCGCCCTTGCGAAGCCAGTCGCCGCCCACGAACAGAACGCGCACCACACCGTCTTCCGCACGCGCTAAGGGGTTCGGACGAAATAACTGCGTATCGGCGCCCGGCGATACTGGCGTTATCTTGTCGCTTGCCACGTTCCAATCGTTTCGCAGACTATCCGCCACCCAGTCATTCCACGGAAACAGGCGGGCGGCCCGGTCGTAAATACGCTTTGTCGCGCGCCGCTTCCACGACGCCCCCAGGCGCGCGCGCGCTTTGGTGTAGCCGTACTGCTCCCCCATCGCCTCCATCTGCGTCGGCGTCATATCCATCAGAAGAAACGACGGCGCGGCCTCCACCAGATCCGGCACGCTTTTCGCCGCCCACGTCGCCCACAGGATAGCGTCGAAGCGTGACGCATCGCCCAAACCGTCCCGTATCTCGCGCACGCCGCGAAGCGTCCCTTTGATCCCGCCGGGAAGACCGGGCAATCGTGTCAAAAGCCCCGCGTTCGCTGCGTAGCGCACCGGAACAAACGTCGCCTCGATAGCGGGATCGTCCGCGACGCCGCGCTCGATGTTGAGCGCCTGCGTTCGCAAACCAACCTGCTGATCAAGAACAAAAGCGAATTTATACGTACTCATAACGGAGATCACAATACATTCATCAAGACGCCAACAACTTTTTCACGCTGATTTCAAGCGCAGTAGGGGAGATAGTAAAATCGCCGTGCTGGGGATTTTTGGTGAACTCTGGTCCAACGCACATAGTTCCTTCCAGACTATCCCAGTAGTAACCAAAATCGTCGCAAAGTTTTCTATGGTCATATGCCATATAACGTTCGTGATGCAGTTCCAATACACTCATCGGATGGGGCTGGCGAAAAATGATGTTCGTTGTTCCCGCGCCGTGGATGGCGATCAGGTAGCGCACCGACGCGAAAAGCGCGATCTGCTCGTCAAGGCTCATGCCCGCGGTATCCACGATCTCGAACCCATTTCGCTCCAAAAAATTCTGAACTTCCGGCAGGTTTGCTAAGCGACGATTGTTGCTACGATTTAGGAAAATTCGCCGCTCGGAAACCCCGCAATACGGCGCGTTGGCGCAATTTGCGTCGTCCGCCTCATCCCGCATATAGCGATTTATCGTGGCGACCCGCTCCGCGTAACTTGTTTTCGTTTGGCAAAAGATAATTTTGTCGGCTTTGATATACTTGTCCCGCGGATTAATCCAGTTCCTCTGCGATAACGCGCCACGCTTCGTCGCTTGACGCGCAAATGGCGCTTCATCCAGGTACTTGGCGACCGCGAGTGGCGTTTGCGCGTTTACTCCGGCTTTTTCCAATAAGGAGAGTTTTCCAAGAACATCTAAGTAAAAATGGTAGTAATTCCATTCCCAAAAATGGCGAAGCGAGGCGACAGTTGCGACTTCGACAACATGACGCCGCCGCATTGCGCTCCAAAAACGAAACGGAGAAGGAACCATTATACGCAACGGGCTTTGGTAATGGTCAAAGTTCGGCGTCATGGCATTTTCGATGAGACGCCCTGACTGCGAAATGATATATCCCGATTCAGGCTCTATATAGAACGTTCCTGTACACTCATAAACCACGCTTTCCTGAGCCGAAGCGCGTGGCGACGCTTCTCGGTACGTTTCTATAACCTTTGGGCGCGGCCCAACAAGCGATAACAGTTTCCAGATAGCCGAGTACGCAATTTTGGCGTACGCTTCTCCCCAACGCTTCCCCAAAACGATTTTTGTCATTCGGATGCTTTCGCTATGGAGTCCGCCCCATCTAAAGAGCGGAGCGCTTTGGCTGGAACGCCCGCGACAAGCGTATGCGCGGCGACGTCGCGCGTGACCACGGCTCCTGCCGCGACAACCGCCCCGGACCCAATTGTTACGCCGGGCAGTACCATCGCCCGCGCACCAATCCATGCGCCGTCGCCAATCACAATGGGCGCAGGCGCGTGTTTCCCCGCCCTGCTTTCCGGTGGACCAATTTCATGTCCGCCGGTTACGAGCGTTACCTGAAAAGCGAATTGAACATTGTTACCGATGATAATTGGCGCAGAAGCGTCGAAACAGCAACCCGCGTTGATAAAAACGTTATCGCCTATCGTGAAGCGGAACCCTTCTTGAATTTGCAATCCGCCGCGAATAAAGCAGTGCTTGCCCACCGTCGCCCCATTTGCACGTAACAAAGCGGCGCGCAAACGTCCGCTAACCTGGTTGTCAAGGAGAATAAAAGATAACGCCGCGAAAAGGCGTTGTTGAACAAAAAAAAGTTGACGACGAATAATTAGCAATCGGGTTTCCCGGGCGCCACAACCGGGGCGCCTCCTTATACTTCAAACCACTGAAGGCGTACGTTCCTTCCCCTTGCGAAACGTCTACGATGTCGCGTCTCCGCGGTAGCGCACGACCTTTGCCGGTATGCCTACCGCTACGGCGAGCGGAGGAATGTCACGCGTCACCACGGCATTCGCCCCGACAACCGCGCCGGGTCCGACCGTTACGCCTTTCGTTACGGTTACCTTTGCGCCGAGCCAGACCCCTTCTCCGATAACAACGGGACGAGGCGTTGTGTTTCCTTGTAGTCGCATGGGAATGTCGGTGCGCGCCATCTCATGGTCGACGTCCGCGATCACCGTGTAGACGCCAATCATAGCGTCCGCGCCGATTGTGATCCGTTCAATATTGTATAGATTAACCCCGTGATTTAGAAACGTGTTTTTTCCTATTGTCACGACGCCCGTACATTCTATATGGCAATGCGAGTTGATCGTCACCCCTTCCTCAAGAGTGAGAGCGCCGTTTCCCGAAACGCGAAAGGTGGCGCCCGCCCCGATAGTGACATCGGATTTTATGATAATTTTGGCGTTGTCCCAGCGATAAATGCCGCTCGAATCTTGTATACGGGTATTGCGCCCGACTTCCACCCCTTTACATCTAAGGTCATACTTAACCCAGGCGTTTCGGCAAAGACTAAGAAGACGAACCGTTATTTTATGGATCATAAAGAACCTGTCGGGAAGGCCACGTCCGCGTGTTAGAGAACTTTTCGCAAGCCGTGCCGCTCGTAATTGCGCGGGCGCTGACGCTCTATGAAGTATTGTTGGTACAGGTGCAGGGAGCGGACATGGTGCATTTCGGTTTGGCTGACACTCTCGCCCCCCGCGCATTCCGGCGCGTGCGTCCGGCGCCATAGCGCCAACTGCAAGCGTTTACGGATCAGATTCAGTTTTGCGAAACGCACGGTTTGATGTTCCCAGTGATGCATAACGTAGGCGGAGGTGCGTCCGTGTTTC
>CAXUMS010000007.1:11046-29101 GCA_964252165.1 uncultured Armatimonadaceae bacterium | reverse complement strand
CGGAGTCCAGGAAATTCGCGCGGGTCAGCCGAGCGGCATCGAAATGATGCTCGACAACGCTTTGCGCTTGCTTGATAACGTAACCGGCTTCCTTCAGTTGCCGTGCGAACAAGGAATCGTCCCCGAACCCGAGCGCGCCCGGTCCCAGTTCCGCGTCAAACAAAGGAACTTTATCAAGAACGCCCTTATCGAAAGCCATATTCGCGCCCACCATTGTGTCGCGCAGATACGGGTTGTCGTGGTCGTTCTCGGCAAGCCAGGCGCGGTGCATCGGCTCCATCCAGTCGCGTTCCAAATGGGGCGCGATTTTGACCTTGCCGGATACGGCATGCGCGTTTTCCGAGAAAAAGGGGCGACACATCGTTTCGATCCAGTTGCGGGGAAACCGCAAGTCGTCATCGGTGAACAAAATAATGGAGCCTTGCGAGGCGGCTATACCGGAGTTGCGCGCATTGCTTTGACCGCGCCGTTCTTCCTGTACATACCGAACCGGCATATTAGGTAGATGCGCATGGGTGACTATGTCGCGCGTGTTGTCGGTGGAAGCGTTGTCTATAACCACCAACTCGCACTGCACCCCGGCAGGCGTTTCGACTTCCGCCAAAGAGTGAAGGGTTTCTCGCAGATGATCGGCCCGGTTACAGGTGCAAATTAAGATAGAAACATCCATGTTGCTTGTCATCTCCCGTTCGACGAGAACAACACGTTTAGATAACGGTCGGCCATGCTGGCTTCGGTAAATTCCCCATGCGCGCGAGTTCGGGCGGCGTCCCCTAAACGACGACAAAGCGACGAATCGTTGTGCAGGCGCTGCAGGGCGACAAACATCGCTTCCGGGTCCTGGGGCGGTACTAAAAGACCGGTTTTGCCGTCAAGAACGGTTTCAGGAACGGCATTAACGGTTGTAGCGACGCTCGGGACGCCATGAAAAGCGGCTTCCACGAAAACGATGCCAAAGCTCTCCGCCTGCGTCGCCAGCGCGAAGACGTTTGCGGCGGCGTATACATTTGCGGGGTCATCCACCTGTCCGAGAAACCGTACTTGGCTGGGCGCGACCTGTTCGCTCGCCAGTTGTTCCAGGCGGGCGCGCTCGGGGCCATACCCCGCAATAATCAATTGAATGGGCGAAGAAGAGCGGTTAGCGCCCGCAAGCCGTCCCACCGCCGCAATAACGTCCGCCACGCCTTTTTCAGGAACGAGGCGTGCATGGGCGGCGATCACGAAAGCGTCCGGGGTCAGACCAAGCGCGGCGCGCGCATCGGCCTGGGAAGGAAGCGTTTTGGGGGGACGCATACCCGGCGCGATGACATGAAGGCGGCGTGGCGCGATGCCCAGTTGAATATACTGATCGCGCGACCAGTGACTAAGTGTAATCACGGCGTGGCACAACCGCGCGGCGAGTCGCGTGAGACGCACTTGTCGGGAGTCAAGGATGGTAACGGGAAAGGGGCTGTACAGGCTCGCAACGCATCGGCGCCCCGCCAGGCGCACCGCCAGAACATCTTTAAGAGGAAGGTAATTAGCCCCGTAGTGCAAACTGACGACATCAGGAGCGCCGCCCTGTCGTACAAACGTAGTGACTTCCCGTAAAACGGCATTGCTTCCCGGGGTGTTTTCTTCAAATCCCGCCGGGGCGGCCTCCGGGTCCACTCCCTGTAAACGGCACCAATCACGCAAGGCATCGAAGTTTTCCGTGTTCGGAAAGGCGGTCCGGACCGGAAAGCCGCGTTCTTGAAGCGCATGGGAAAGATTGATAACGGGGCGTGCGACGCCGCCAATTTTATCATTGGCGACAAGCAACAGTATTTGCGGCTTCAAGGGTTTACGAGGCATAACGATACGTTAAAAGGTTTGCGAAATGCGAACAAGGAGATAAGTCCCATTAAGAACTGTAACAGAGGTTTGCGTTTTTCGGCGAATAATAGTTGATAAACCCGTACTTATTGCAAAATAAAATCATAAAGCGGTTAGCCCTTGTGAAACCCGCCTGCAAGAATACGCTCGTAGAACTTTTCCAAATCGTCCACCACCGAGGTCCAGCTGTAACGCTCTTCGGCAAGTCGGCGCCCGTTTGCGGCAAATTGGCGTCGCAGGTCGGCGTCCGATAGAAGGCGCGTAACCGCATCCGCGAAGTTCTCCGCGCCGTCCGCGATGAGCAAGTGTTCGTTGTGGACCACGGCGATTCCCTCGATGCCAAGCGATGTGGACACCATCGGTTTGCCGGATGCGAGCGCTTCCAGAGCCTTTAAGCGGGTTCCGCCGCCCATGCGAAGCGGAACGACCACCGCCGCCGCTTGCTCGACATACGGACGAACATCCGGCACCAAACCGGTCACCCGAATATGCGGGGCGGCAAGGCCCTCGATCTCGGGCGTCGGGTACGCGCCAACAATATCGAATTGAACGCCCGCGCGCGTTTTCAAGATGCGCGGCAAAATCTCGTTTACGAAATAAAGCGCGCCATCCGTGTTGGGACGATAGTTCATAAGGCCCGTAAACGCCAACCGGTCCGGATCGGGGATAACCGACGACGGGTGAAAACGCTCGATGTCCACGCCGTTGGGCGCGACATGGATCGGCGTGTTCGGGGCGATTTTTTGGGCGATTGCGGCTTCGCGCTCGGACGTGAAAAGGCAACCCGCGACGCGTTTCCAGCACGCTTGCTCCTCCTGCCGGAATTTGACGAATTCCGCCCCGTTGTAAACGCGGCGCGTCAGCATGCGCTCGGTTTGACGCATTCGGTCCAGCAGTTCGTACTCGATGTTGTGTTCGTCCAAGATCAACGGGCAGGCATCGCCGAAATCGAACCCCGCCATCTGCGACGACTCGATCTGTACCAGGTCAAAGGTTTCGGACCGCAGGGTTTGCGTGATCAAGGCTTGCATTTGGGGCGAGTGCAAACTGCTACGCTGAAACGACCGGCGCTGAAACAGCGATTGTAGTTGCGCGCGGCGTTTCGAGCCGCCGGGCAACGGCAGGGTGTGAACCGCAACCGCTCCCGCCTCGCGTACGCCCCGCTCCCCTTCCGCCGCATCCCCTTCGGCGTGCGCGATAAGCGTCACCCGGTGCCGCCGCGCGAGCAGGCGGATCATTTGCAGGACGCGAATGCCAAAACCCCATGTCGGCGGATAAGGTAGCGTCGGGCTGACAATAAGGATATTCAAACGACTGTTGTTACGGTTGCCCGGTTTCATCATTTATTATCACGCAGAGCGCTGTTGCGCCGGGCTATGTTCGCGCCGGGAAGCGCATCGGTTAGCGGCGCAATCCCACGACGGACAACCTCGAAATTTATCGTTTCGCCGAACCGACAATGGCGTCACGTAACGCGGCGTAGTTCGTCAGCGCCGTCATTTCCTCCATCGTGAATGTCACGCCAAACGCCTCCTCGACGGTCGCCATCAACGTTAGATGGTTCAAGGAAGTCCAAGCGCCTTGCGTTTCCGTTGATGTTTCCTCATCTATATCATCGGGCGCAATTCCAAGCGTATCCGCTACCACTTCTTTCAATTGCGCTTCCTTTGATTCCGCTTGTCCCATTCGTTCGTTTGTCTTTCCGCCTTCGCGCTATATTAAACAGCGCGAACGCTTAGTCGTTATCTTTGCTAAATCAGGTATTTTCTGACGAGGTGATTGGACCACCGGCGCGGCTTTCGCCAATTTTATCCTGCACCGCCATCCAGTACGGGTACGGGGCGTTCGCTCGCTCTGTGTCCAGCGCGAGTTCGTACCATTGCGGCCCGTCCAACTCGGTTGCCGATTCGCGCGTTCCGCTGTCGCTTTGGGTACGAGCGAATCCCTGCGCTTCATAAAACGAACGGGCGGGCGCGTTCTTGGCGGAGGGGACAAACGCGCCTCGCAGCACGCGCGCTCCGGCCCCGCGCGCATTGCGGATTATATACGTAAGCAACGCCGTTTCAACGCCTCGCCCCATCACGCGGCAGGAAAGCAAGAAGGAGTTTATTTCCCAAACATCGGCGCGCTTTTGAACGATGGCGACGCCGGTCAAACCGCTGTCGCCGAAACGGTCGGAAACGCTTGCGGCGTACACCCCCCACTGAGCCGTGTCGGCGACAAGCGTGCGCGCTTCGGCTTCCGTGTAACGCCGGGTGGTCAGGTTAAATTGGTTGGTTTTGTTGATGAGCTGCGCGATGCGCGGCAATGTGAAGTCGGTCGCCTCAGCCAAACTCACCCGCATACCAAGCCCGGCGAGGTAGGCGGATAAGGCGTCGCCTCGCTCGCCGGGTTCGCTCGGCGACGCGTCGCTTGGATCCGCATGCGAGGAATGTTCTTGCTCGAAAGCGCGCCGTTCTTGTTGCTCACGGTACTGCTCGGACCGGCGCCGATCCTCATCGGTAATCGTCAACGCCTCGAACACGGACAGGTCGCGCAACGTGCGCAGGTATAGGGCGGGATCGGCGGGCAGATCCACGGTTAAAACATCCGGTAGTTCCTGTCGTACCAGCGCACGCTCGGCGGGATTGTCATCCACGAACACCAGGCTGTCCAGGCCGATATTGAGTTCGCGGGCGATAGCGGCGATGTTAACGGCTTTGCTATCCCAGTTGATGCGGCGCGCGGCGAACCGGTCCGGGCGCAAAATCATGTCCGGGTGATCTTGCAAAATCGGCAACACGTCCGACTCGTTGTTTTTGCTACAAAGCGCGAGCAGAACGCCTTGTTCTCGCAGTTCGTCAAGGTAGACTTGAAAATCATGGAACGCGTTGCCGGGCGCGGCGGTTCCGCCGAGCTTCAGGCCCGCCATCCCATCCTCGCCCGCCACCCCGCCCCACAGCGTATTATCCAAGTCAAGAACAATGCACTTGCGCGTCAGCCCTTTGAGCGGGCGCAATAAGCGCAGATACTCGTGGGCTAAATGGGGCGAAAACGCCTCGCTGAACGGTAATGCGCCCAGATACCACATTCGGTCGTCACGCACCAAACGCTTGCCGAAGCGCGCTTCCGCCCGTTCCTGGTCGAGCAAAAGGCATCGCTGTTGTCGCCGCGACGACCCGTATTCCGCGCGAACCCATTCTATCAAGGCGGCGTTCAAACGCTCGACGCGGCGGCGCTGACCGCCGCCCTCGCTTTCGCTTTCATCTTCCAGCAGATCGCGCACGCCGAGCGGCGAAAAATCCGGCACGGCGAAGGTGTGCAGGATGAAAACGGCGGCGGGGAAACGAGAGGCGGCGGCTTTTACCGCCGCGCCGATCTGGGCGATCCCTGCGTTCCGCTCCGCGTTCAGCGCTTCGGCGGGCGCGCCCGTATCCGTCATGGTGCGCGGAAAAAGCGTCGCCGCATCAATGCAGAGCGCAATCACTTCGGGTTGCAGATCGTGCAGGAAACCCTGCGGATCAAGCAGTTCCTGCATCCATTGATTGAACTCACCGACGCGAACGACAGGGTGCAATCCGGCTTGGGCGCACGCAACGCGCAGATGCGCCCCAAGCGGACCAAGCGTTCCGGTTCCGACTAACGCAAGACGCAAAGCGCGCCCGCCCGCCTTTGAAGCCGCTGTCTCCCAGGCTTCCCATTGCCGGGCGGCGGCGGCGAGGTGAGACGGTGTCGGGTCAGCCGAGACAAGGTCGCGCCAAATACGCTCGGCTTCGCGTTGCGGCGCGGCGCTTGCGTTCTCCTCGCCCTGGAGCGGCGCCGATTCCAACAGGCGGGTCAGGCCGGTTACGGCGGCGAGCGTTCCGGGCCGCAGGCGAAGCGCGGCCCGGAACGCGTCCGCGGCCTCGCTACCGCTTCCTTGTTTCAGGTGCGAACGCGCTTCCGCCACCAAAAGATGGGCGGCTTCCTTTGCCGGTTCGTTGTCCCCCGCTACGTTCATACGCTGGCTCACGCGCGCGCCTCGATAGCGGTTTCCGTAGCCGCAGAAAAAGGCTTGTTCATCGTGTTTTTAATTAAACCGCGAAACGCGTAAGGGCGCGGACGCCGCGCCTCAACAAGACACGCAGTGCAGGGAGCGAAGCCTGACGCTTCTCCCCCTGCAAGTGAGGCAAGCGCTTGTTCTAAACGCCCGCATCGGTTGCGCGTGCAGATACTTACTGAAATTTTAAGGTCTTGCATTGTTGATCCGCCTCAGTCGAACTCGCTGGTCAGCGCGCGAGTTTATCGGTTTGCAAACGGTAATTTCTGTTGAACCGTGGCCGGGTTGCCGGACGCCAATGTATGGGGCGGAACATCTTGGGTGACGACAGATCCCGCCGCCACGACACATCCCTCGCCCAGCGTCACGCCCGGCAAGATCAAACAGCGCATTCCCACCCAAGCCCCATCGCCCACCGTCACGGAACGGGCGACAGGCGCGAGCGTCATGCGCCGCGACCCGAACCCGATCGCGTGCGTTGCGGTGTACAGGGTCACGTACGGGCTAAGGGACACGTTTTTTCCGATGTGTATTTCACCGTCCAGCCCGAAAACCACGCTGGGCGCAATCACGCTTCCTTCTCCAATTGTCAAACGCCCCGCCGCGTCGCCGCCGCCGATCAAGCCAAGTCGCCCCAGTATCGTCACGTGAGGTCCGATACGGCAACCGGCTTTTCGGTACGCCGCCGCCCGTAGCGAGCCAAGCGTCCACTCGGGCAGAAAACGCGCCATGACGCCGTGCCAAAAAACCGAACGGAGCCGGAACATCCGCCGCAACCCGCCCGCCTCGCGGGTCAACCGGTGGGCGAAAACAACGGCGGCGTTGCGGATTAATGCGCTTTTATTTTGCGAATTTAGTGGAATTTCCGGGGTCATCCTTTGGTTGCGCTTGTGATTATAGTATCGGGAACAGCCGGAGCGATAACGTAAATAGGAACCATAAACGCGACCGCAACAGCACGCCGGAACCGTCCAAAAACCTCTTCGCAAAGCCGCAACGGCCTCACGCCCCCACATCCCAATGCTTGGGTGTGGCCCCGCTTGCCGCCGCGATCCTTCCGGCGTAGGCATCGAGCGTGAAGCGCGACTCCATCAGGCGGCGCGCATTGCGGCCCATCGCCTGCGCCTTTTCCGGATGATCCGCAAGAAAACGAATACGCTCGCGCAGAGCGGCGACATCGCCGGGCGGCGTGTGAAAGCCGGTTTCGCCCTCTACCACATAGTCACTGTGCGCCGTGATCCCTGTGGTGATAACCGCTTTTCCCATCGCCATCGCCTCGCCTATCACGGCGTAGCCGCAGGCGTGCCGCGCCTCGTAAAGCGGCGTCACCACAAAGGCGGATTCGGCGTACAAACGGCGCAAGCCGACGTAATCGCCGTAGGAGCGCGCCTCGACGTTATGCGGGAGAGCCTGACCTTCGATGTCAAGCGCGGACCGGTACCACGCGCTGTCGGCGGCGATTTTCACGGAAACATCCTGCATCTCGCCGGGCGCGACAGCGGCGGTGAGCGTTTGGTAATCGCGGTTCGCGAGGCCCGCCGACGCTACCTGTCGCGGGCGCACAACCGCATCCCCGCACTGCTGAGGCGCGAAGAAGACCGTGTCAATGCCATACTCGGCGTTCAAAACGCAGTTCGGGGAAAATCCGTACTCATCCACCAAAAGAGACCGTACGCTTTCCGACAAGCAAAGATAGCGTATATCCTGCGCGCCGCGCAGAACGCGCGCGATCCAGCGGAACTTCGGCGAGTTGAAATACGAGCCATGCGTGATAATGCACAAAGCGGGCCGTTCGGCATTTCGGTTTCGGCGCCGCCCGCCGCCGCCGTTATTAAAGCGCATTTTCAGTGCGACTGGCAAGCCAACATCCTCGCCCGTCGCGACAATGGTGGTTTGCGTCGCTGTCCGGGCGGCGCGCGGCGGAACAAGAGCGGCGAAAGCGAGCATGGGGCGGACGCGAAGCGCCCAGTTCCCGATTTTGCGCGGGAAAAAGCCCGCGCTTTGCAATCGTTGCGGCGCATCGCCGAAACTTATTAAATCCATTTGGTACTCGTCGCGCAACAGCATATACTCGACGCGCGGATGCAAACCGCGCCGAATCCGCTCTTGCAAATCGGCGGGGGGGCGACCGCCCAGAAAAAGCGGGCGCGCTTCGCCGCCGCCGCCGCTTGTCGCCTTCGCTTGCTTTATCTCCACGTTCGCCACCCGATTTCGGTCTTGTTTTTCTTGCATCGTAGCACGCGACTTATTTTGCGCTTTTCAAATGGCTGAACATTTCCACATCGCTACGTCCCACGACACGGAAAGCGAAAAGCAAGCCCCCATACAGCAGGACGCCTGCGGCGATAGAAACCAGGATCTGCCAGACGGCGGCATGAAAAACGGCCAGGAAAAACAACAAAGGAACGCAGGCAAGACAAGAACGGACAAATATCGAAAGTCCATCCCACTTAGGCCGCAACAAGCGCAAGAAAGCGATGGTGATATATATTTCCACCGCGACATCCACGCTTGCCGCTCCGATAGCGGCATTGCCAAGATGGTGTTGTGTCAGCGGGATTGCCGCGAAACATCCCCCCAAGGTTAACACCATTGCAACGAAAAAAACGCGGTTCATCGCGCGTTCCTGTCCCCGCGCGATCAAGGCGGTTCCGGCGATCTGCGTCATAAACCACAAAAGACAACCCGCGCCATAGATGGCAAGCGGAATGGCGCTTGGCGCATACTCAGGCGAGTAATGGAGCAGACCGAACAAAATGCGACCGGGCATCAAAATAACCGGCGCGGCGATCGGGACCGCGGCGACCGTTACCAGCGTCAGCGCACGCGTCACCAGCGAATCGAAGCGTTCTTTGTTCTCGGCTTCGAGACGGATAAGCGTGGGTAACAACGCCGCGGCGAGCGCAGTAGGAATAAACAAGATAGATCCCAAAAGCCGCCCCGCCACGCTGTACCATCCAATGACGGGATCGCCGATTTCCGGCCCGAGCAACAGTGCGATAATGGTGATGTCCGCTTGACCATAGATAGAGCGAAACAAGAGCGATGTAAAGAATGGCGCGCCGCCGATCACCAAGTAGCGCATCAAATCGAGACGTGTTTCCTGGGCGAGCGGCGACGCGCTATCCACTCGCGCGCGGGTTCCCGCGCCGATCCCCCGCCTTCGCTCGTTTGTAACGGGCGCAGTACGCCGCTCGCCGACGAACGCGCCCCGCGTTGTCAGAAATGGGCGGGCGCTGAAGGCGAGCGCGGCCCCGCCTGTCGCGATGCCAACCGCCGCGATCCAGGTAATCGGAGCGTGCGCGGCGATGAGCGCGAGCGTCAAGCCGGACCCCAGAAACTTATCGAGCAGAGTAGCCAGATTTTGGCGCCCAATATTTTCCTGACCCACCAGGACCGAAGTGAAAACATCGGTGGCCGCGCCGATTATCAAGGCGGCTCCAAAAATTGTAGCCAGCGTCTGCGTGGTGGCGGAATGCCCCATCAGATGAATTAAACCGATTGCAACGCCTGCGAAAAGCGTTGTCAGCGGTAATCGTAGCGTTAAAGCGGCGGCGAGCAGAGGGGCGGTTTTTGTGCGGTCACGGGCGATCTCTTTGATCAAAAAGGTGGAAACGCCAAGCGAGGCGAGCGTGCCAAACAGCGCGACGAACGAACCCGCGAACACGATCTTGCCCATGCCATCCGCGCCAAGATACCGAGGCAGAAACAAGTTTACAGTAAACGCTATGGCCCAGGATAACAACTGCGTGGCAAGCGTTCCCGCAACGTTGCGGGTAACGCGGCGTTGATAACTCTGATCCGCCATCAGCGGCTCTGAAGGTATAGAGCGACTTTGAAGCGCACGGGGCGGGCGGGCGCGAAGAAGCGAGAACGGCATTACTGCGTTTGGCCTTTAACGGCGGATTCGCGTCCGGTCACGCTGTTCAATACAGTGCGCGTGTTAAGAACAGGCGGCGCCACGGCTTGCGCCGTAACGGTTTCAGAGGAGGATGGGGCGGGCGAACCTCGGCGACTTGCGATCCAACCGCTCGCCGCAACGCCCGCCCAAATACCGGTGAAAAGCATGTCGCGCGAATTCGAGATTTGCAAGTCGAGCAATCCGAAGATTAACAATTGCGATACAACCATCAAGGTCAACAACCCGACAATTTTGGTTTGCGTATCGCCGGAGTCCGCAACGCGCGGCGGCGCAGAGCGAACCAGCGCGCTCGCGCGAAGAACAATCGCGGCGATCAGCATCCAGAACACCCAAAACCCAATGGTTCCGACGCGCATCCATACCCATAAAATTTGGTTGTGCGGCAGAATGTCCCACCATTCGTATATCTCGCTGATGTCCGCGATGGGAACGACATGGAGCATAGGCTTACCGTAGCCGTAGCCTTGAACCGGGGCAAGCTTGATAGTCGCCATCAAATCGGCGTTTTCCGCATCACGGTACAAATTGGAGGAGGCGTCACGCTCATCCGGAGAAAACTGCGAGCGAATGGCGCGGGCGGGTTGCGCTATCGACCCATCCTTGTTTTTGAACATCGGGTAGTAGATCGAGAAGGCAAAAGCCATGCTCAGCCCAACAATCGCCACCATTTTACGGCGGCGCGGCAAGCCCGCGTACGCGGCGAGAAACAATACGACGACGCCGATGATGAAACCCGCCGTTCCCGCGCGCCGGTTGGTGGCAAGATTACCAAGAATCACCAGCGGCAACAAAACCCACATCCACGTTTGCAACCGCTTATACTCGCGTGCGGCGACGAGCGCGAGCGTTAAAAGGAGCAGGACGAAATTGTTAAAGAAAAACGCCTCCTCGTGCGAGCCGACGCCCTGATCGGGAAGCGGCAAGCCTGCGAGCGTAACATAGCGCCGGAACGTGTAGAGCAGGCCTTTAATCCCGATGCAGACAACGCTTATCCAGAGCAGCCTATCTATATGACGACGCTCGGTAACCAGATTCACCGCCATCAGGTAGGCGATACCAAAATAAAACTGAGCGCGCACTTCGGTAAGGGATATTTTGAAATCGCCGCCGGTCGCAAGACCGTTGACCCATCCTATTGTTACAAAGGCTAAGTAACCCGCGATTGGCAAAAGGAGCGCGCCGCCGCGTACTCGGGCGGTTCCGCTAAAGACGGAGCGGATCAGTGAGCAAGCGCCCGCTGAAACAATGAAAACCTCGAACAAACTAAAAGGAGCCGCTTTCAGATTGGCGTGGGCGTAGATCTGGAAAATGGTGTTGATATTCCACCAAAAGGGGATTCGTCCGGTAATTTCGTCGGCGGCGGGAGACATGGCTCCTTCCACGAGGCAAACGGCGGCCAAAGTTAAGTACAGCACGTAGCGCGGGTAGCGCCATAGCAAAAAAGGCGTCGCTAACGTGATGAGGAAAACAGCAGGCGCGATGAAAGGAAGCGCAAGGGACTCGGCCCCAACGCCCGCGCCCATGCCAAGCCCGCAGACGAGCGCGGCCAACAAGGTCCATATCGCAATTTGACCGAACGAGCGCCGCTGGCTTTCGGCGAAATCGCCCGCGCTTGGAAGCGCGCCGGTAAACAAGATACGCCCCCACTTACTGTTCTCCGGCGCGGGCGGATTCGATTGCGATGGGTCATTGCTGTCGCTTTTTACGCCGCGTTCTTTGGGCTGAACTGCGAAACTCATTATTTTCCGACTTTCCCGCCTTGCGTTGTAGCGGTGCGCCGTTTTGGCAGGCGCAACAAAGTTACGGAATACGGTGGCAAGGGCAGGCTAACCGCTCCGCCGGGCGCGTTTCGCAACACGCTAAGGGGCAAGGCTGCCAAAGCGGTCGGCTTCTCGCCTGCGATACGCCATATCGCGCCTACGGGCGCATCGGAGGCGACTATGTCCTTCGCAGGCAGAACGATACCGCGCGGCAGGGTTAAAGATACGGATGCAGTGGTTTCGGGCATTTTATTACAAAGAATCAAAGTAAGATCGCTATCATCTTCGCGGCCTGTCGCGGCGAAGCAGGACACCAGATCCGGCGCGGAGGATACGGCCTTGCAGGAAATATCGTTCATACCGCCGCCTTCGCCATCCGGGTTGCGGAAAATTTTGAAGGCCAGATAGCCCGGCGAATTTTTGAGAGGGTACGCCCAGTAGTTCGCCAGATACACGCCTTCTCGCCCGCAAACGCCCAGCATTTCCGCGATAGCGAGCGCGCCGCTAATATCATGATCGGCGCCGAAGTTCCATTCCGTGATGCCGATTTTGGTTCCGGGATAACCGCTTGCAACCCATTCTTTAAGGCGCGGAATCAAACGAACCGGCTCGCCGATCCACGACTCGTCCGTGTACGCGGGGTCCCAAAGCGAACGGGTCGAGCGAACACGGCGGGCGCGCGTGCCGGGATCGGCGGCGGCGCTGTACAGGTTGGCGCCTTGCGGATAATAATGCACATCGAGAACATCCAGCGTTCTTCGGTTTTTACCGCTCGTGGCGTCGGCGACGCGCACGTTTTGCAAGAACCAAAGCAGGAACGGCGTGTCGCCGTGCTTTTTGCGGTCGGCGTGCGTGTGGTAGTTATCCGCGCCCTGGTCGAGCGAAGAGTATTGATACCCGATCCAGCCCCACGATACCGGCCCGGTAATCTGCGCCGATGGGTCCACGTCCTTTACCGCCCGCGCGTATTCGAGATAACGCGCGAGCATATCATCGTAGCCCATCAAGGCGGGGTGAACATCAGTGTGGGTGGCGGCCCATAAATCCGGCTCGTTGTCCATCGCGTAAAAGGACACGCCGCCTCGGCTTGCCGCGCCAAAGGTTTTTACCAGATGCGCGACCCATTCGTCCTGATATACCGTGTCGGCGGCGGGCGATGGCGTATCGGTGAAGGCGGCTCCTTTGCGAGCGCGTGACCGGACGCTGGTGCGGGCGCGGTTCGTGGCGGGATCATAACCCGCAATCGCGCCCTCCGCGCCCTCCGGGCCGATACCAACGCCGCCGCTTGGCACATTTTCGGAGTGGTGACTGTTGTCCGTGTCCTTAGCCACCCAACCAATCGTAGGGATGGTGAGCATCGTTTGCGAGCCGTTGCCCCGGTTGTTGCGCGTGAACCAGTCGGCGCCGGACGATGGGCCGGTTTTTTCGGTCGCGGGCATATCGGACGCCGTTTTGTTGGCGAAGTTCCAATCCCGGGCGGCGTTGGATGCGTTACCATGCGCCCAGTTGTAGCGCGTTTTGTCGTTGCCGCCCCACCGGTTTAGCCCCAATCGTAGGTCGCTCACATAATCCGGCGGCGCGAACGCCATGCCATAGATAAAAGGCGAAATCGGAATTCGGTTCGCGCCGGTGTCCACCTGTACCGTTACCGCAATTTCGGCAGGCTGGGCCGCAAGAGCGGGATCCGGCAAAAGCGCGATACGCCCGATGAGAATATCCGGTTGCCGCTCCGGGCCGCCCGCCTGCACCACGACGCCGGAAAGCGACGCCCCGAGCGCGGCGACATGCAGATCCTTGAAAGGAACGCGCGCGACTTTCCACCCCGATCCCATTTCCGAGGCGGATTTCCCATATTTCTCCAGCGAAACCCCTTGCCCAAATCCGCCGCCGCCGTCCACCGCGACAAGTTTTAAGTTCGGCGTAGCCGCGTTCAGACCAGGCGGCGCGTAGTAATACGCTTCGAGGACGCCGTAGCCGTCTGTCCCGAACGCATCGTGGTGCAGGTAAACGCCTTTATTTCCTTCCGGCTCCATGCGGATAGCCCGCGCCGCGTTGTTTTTCTTGCCGCCGCTTGGCGCGGCGAGATCATGCGCGGCCCAGGACCAATCCTGCCAGCCTTCGCTTAGTTTGCCGTTGTCATATGCCAAAAGCGGTTCTTTAATGCGCGCGACCGTAAGCGGGGAAAATTGCGCGGCGTAGGCGGACTGAAGGCGATCCGCTTTATAGTTGCGGTAGGCCGTCAGGGCGAAATGATGCAACCTTCCGCCGCCGCGAACGGCGCGCTCCGCCGCCACCGCGCCCACCAAACAAACCGAACCCGCGCAGACCAGCGCGATAACGCCTTTGCGACGCCGCCGTGCGCGGCGCGCGCCTTCACCGGACAGCGACGCGCCGCCCGCCCGCGCTTGTTGCGGCGAGGCTTTAGGGGGCGGCGGGGCGACGCCCCCCACCCGGGGGCGTCGCTTTGGATCGTTTTGTTTTGAACTCATAGCGTAAAACAAGCAAGAACAAAAAACAGGGGGCGCTAAGAGTGCGCGGGGGCAAGTCGCCGGGAAGCGGCGAACGCCAATTAATGCTTGATGTAGTAGTACAGAATAACCAGCGCAATCCAGACTCCCAGGCCCCACCGGTACGCTTTTTCATGGCGGGCCGGGGCGAACAATCCAACCACGACGGCTCCAAACAATATCGGAAGTACTATGTTCATTTGATCGTCGCTTGTGACGTTTTGACGGGCGCCGGTGATGCTCGCTGATAGTCGCTGATAGCGGCTTGCCCGGGAAAGCGGTATCGCTAACGACAGCGCTAACGACGGCGCTATTTTTATTTGACGGGTTGTTGCAAGGGTTGTTGCTCAGAGCGACTTGCGGCGAACTCCACGCTTTGAGACAGAGAAGCGCGCGGGCGGATTGCGTTTTCACCGCCACGCCCTTCGTTGGTTTCCACGTTCAGGGCGGAGGCGGCTACATTCGTCTCGGTTTGGCGTATGCCGTGCGGGACATCGGGTAGCGGCGGCAACGGAACCGCAACGCGCTCGGTACGCACCCATTCGTCGCCGCTTGCGGCGACGAATGGGTGCGTACCGCCGCCGCCGCCCGCACGTCGGGGCGGAAAACGAGAAAAGAAGCGCCCGCCGTACAAGACAAACTTCCATGCAACATAAAAAGGCGCGCGCAAAAGGGCGCGCCAAGCGTCCGGCGACGCTTCGGCGACGCGCATTCCGCCCACGACGTAAAGAATCAACCCCGCCGCCGTCGCTACGGGAGCGGCGAGCCACGCCGCTTTAGGTCCGGGAAGAAAAGCCGCCCCGGCGCCGTTTCTTTGCGAAACCACAGCCAAAAGAGTCACCGCTGTCCAAACCGTTATCAAAGCGCAAAGCTCGGCGAGCGGGGGGACTAAAAGATCAACGCCCGCGACCAGAAGCGGCGCATTGCGTGTTCGCAGGCCCGCCCCGATCAGCGGCAGGGCGCGCTCGCGCAACAGTTTATACCGGCCCCGCTCCCAGCGTTCCCGCTGGGAAACGGCCTGCCGCCCCGTCACCGGCATTTGCGCCATGACGCGCGCGGCGGGAGCGTAGCAGGCGCGAATGTTGCGCCGGGTCAGCAGTTCGAGACCGTAATCAATATCTTCCGTGATGCTGTGACCGCGCCACGCCGCCGCGCCGAGCGTAGCGCGCGTGAAGGCCATACCGTTGCCCTTCAAGCCGACGCCGCCTTGCCCCAAACGATGCGCGCCCAGCAGTTTAACATGGTTGCACAAGTCGAACGCCGCCGCCATCAACGCCGCGCGCCAGCCGCCTTCGGGATTGGAAACCCCGTACCGGCCTTGCAAGGCGACAAGCGGTTGGCCTGTGTTTTTGCTTGTTTCGCTTGCGGCGGCATTGGCAGAATCCATTTCCGGGGCGGCGGTGGTAACGCCGTACGACGCCATCGCGGCCGACATCCGGCTTAAAAAGTCGGGCGCCACCCAGGTGTCGGCATCCACCAGCGCGAACGCGTCCGCGCCCTGTCGCGGAACGGGGGCGTCGGTCGGAAACGAAGCGGGTAGCAAGCGCGCGAACGCCCATTCCAGCGCGTACCCTTTGCCGCGCTTTTCGAGATCGTTCCGCTCCCAAACGCTGATAACGGGTCCGCCGCTTTGCGCCGCCGCTTGTTTTGCCTGATGGACGATAGCGACCGTGGCATCGGCGCAGTTGTCAGCCACAACCGCAATCTCAAAGCGGCTTGCGGGGTACGCCTGGGCGCAAAGCGTTCGCAGTGTGTCGCCGATCGCAATTTCCTCGTTGTGCGCGGGAACGACCACAATCCAGCGCAAGGCGGAACGGTCGGCGTCCCCGGAAGCGACAACAGGGGCCGTCGCGCCCGGTTGTTTATGACCGGCAACAACGGCGGCGACCATCAGTGTGACAAGGTACGCAACGCTCACAAAAGCGACAAGGCCGAGCGTAAAATACGTCGTCCAAACGAAAAGGGTGATCAGAGCGGTCAGGAACGGGTTTGTGATAATCGCCAGCATTAATTGTTTCACCGTCACACGCGCCCGCGCGTCCGCTGATCAAGTCCGTCCGCCGCGCCGCCTACCAGCGCATCAAACGTTTGTGGAGCCATTTGGGGAGCGAGGTTTGAACGCGGTTCAAAACAACGCCTAAAATCTTCGTGCTATCCAAACGCTCCATCGCGTGACCGACGACCTCTTTGGGCGTCGCGCCCGCGCTTACCACCATCACCATAGCGTCCAGATGAGACGCAATCGGCAACACGTTGCCGCTTGCGACCGACGGCATATCCACGATAATCACATCATAAAGTTCGCGGCAGGCGGCGATCACCTCGGGAACGGACGGCGAGCGGGCGGCCCGCGCCGCATTTACGGGCGTTCGTCCCGCAGGAATAACGCACAAGCCCTCGTACTCCGTGACGCCGCTGAATTCCACGGTCGGGATAGCGTGATGTTCGCCTTCGAGGACATTGACAAGTCCGACGCCGGAGTTGATTTCAAGGCGCTTGGACAGCGTATCCTCGCCCAAGCTCATATCCACCAAACACACTTTTTTGAAGTTGTTGCGCGCAATATCCATTGCGAGGTGCAGGGCGACAGTGGTTTTCCCTTCGCCCGCAACCGCGCTGGTGACGCCAAGCGTCACGGGACGGTCGCCCTGGAACAGCGATGCGTCGGCGAGCGCTTCGGTGCGAATACGAGTTCCCGACGCCGCCGCGTATTCGATTGCGGTGTGAAGGTGGGTAAAACTTTCCGAGCTTTTCTCGATCCGAATCGGCAAACGCTCCGGGAACGGGATAATACCGTCATCGCCATCGTTCTCTTGATGGTCGCTGTGGTCGCCATCGCCATTGGCGCCGGAGCCGTTTCGGCGCCCTAACTCGGCGAAACCGTTTTGGCGCGGGTTCGCCGACGACGGTACGGAAGCGTTATTATCGCTTGTTTCAAGAGGAGCGTCAGCAGTTTTCATAAAGGGTTTTAAAATCCTTGCCCGGCTATCGAACCCGGCAGCGCGCAAGAACGGCGTTTCAAGCGGAACAGAGAATTATACCGGCGCCAAAGCGCCATTTATTAGGGCGAGACCGCTTCCGCACCGCTTGCCTTAGCCGCGCTGGCGGCGGGCGTCGCTCCGTTCCGGCCTACATCCGGGTTAAGCGAACCAACAATGCGCCGCCGAAGCAACCCGCGCGGCTGGATTTCTGGGAAACGCAGTTCGCGACTTTCCGGAAGGCTTGCGAGAACCGGAACGCCCAACAAGCGAGCCGCGTCTTCCTCGTAGCGTACCGACGGATCCATCCACTCGCGTAGCGCAAGCATCAACGATGCAATAATCAGGCCAAGAAAAACGCTTGCCGCCAGTAAAACTTGTTTTTTGCGGGGGCCGAGCGTCGGTTCCGCGTAAACCTCGTTTTGCACGGCGAGGGTAGAGGTCGCCGTGACTCTATCAACGTTGGCTTTCATGATCGCCTGCTCGCGCCGCGTCAGCAGATTTTCAAACTGGTCTTTGAGAACCATGTAGTCACGGGTTTTTCCGGTAAGTTCGCGCTCGGCGGCGGGTAACTGGCGAATACGCGACTCATAAATCGCGATTTGCCGGTCCAATAACCCCATACGAGCGGCTTGCGTTTCCTGGGCCATACTCGCGTCGGTATACTGTTGCGTCAAATCAAGGTACTCAGGATTGTCTTGAAGGCGCGTTTCTGTGATATTGAGTGAATTCTGAGGATCCGAGGCGGCTTGAGCGGCGATTTGCTTCTTCACGGCGGCTATGCGCGCGTCGGCTTTCCGCACTTGAATGCTGGTTGGCACCCAATCGTTCGCGATCAAGGCACCGCGCTGGGCTTGCAGGTTCCGCAACTGGTCTCGAAGGGGATCGTTGCCCACGGTCTGCTCCAAAACCGCTTTGGGGTTTATTTTGGCGAGACGGGCTTCCAGCATTTTTTTGCGAAGTGCGTTGTCCCGCGCGGTGATAGCCAAGTAATCCCGCTCGGTCCGAAGGTTGGC
>CAXUMS010000007.1:0-11036 GCA_964252165.1 uncultured Armatimonadaceae bacterium | reverse complement strand
AACTGCGAAATTTCCGCGGCCTGCGCGTCGGGGAGTTGACCGGAGTGCGTGGTTTTATAATTGGTCAGCGCGGTCTCGGCGACTTCCAAACGCTTCCGATAATTCTCGATTTCGCTGTTGAAAAACTGCGTGGTCGCGACTGCGGACGCTTGCCGCGCCAGTCCCGCCTCGGCGATAAATTGTTGCTGAAGCGCTTTCACCAGGCGCTCGCACTCGAACTTATCGTCCCAAACCAACCCGAGCGTAAAAACGTCGCCGCTATCGGTTCGCCCGTACACGGAGCGGCGGAACTGCGCGAAACGCGGGTCCCCTTTCTGGGGATCCACGGAGATGGGGCGCGCCAAATTCGCTTTTCGCAACACGTTGTCCACGAAGCCGCCGGGAAGCATATTTTGCATTAAATCGCTGAAGTGATTGATGTTGCGTTGTGACGGCGTGTTCCAGTCTTGCCGCTGTATGCCCAAAGCGTTCGACACCTCGGTATCGCCGACCACGCGGATCGAGGCGTTTGCGACATAGGAAGCGCTTCTCAGGATCAAAGCCGCCCCGACCACACCGGAGACAACGGTCACGGCGAGCAGGAACAAAAGCCAGTTGCGGAAAAACGCATCCAGCAAGCGGTAAGTGACGTAGTTTCGACGGTACAGCAACGAAGCGACCCTTCCTAACAAAAACCGATGTTCAACAAGAACATCAAAAGCAATGACGGTGTCGCGGTTCGCCGCGACCAAAAGCGTTAGCGGGCGAAGTAGCCAAGGAAAGGCAAGTAGCTCAGCGCATCACGAAGCCCGAACTTGGCCTTGCCGGGTTCTTTGTCCGGCACATACAAGATGTCGCCGGGTTGCATCGCAAGATCACGGACCTCGGTGCCGTCCTTGTTTTTCTTGCGCTTGTCGTTCTCGCCGTGCGCTTTTAACAACTCGTCAAGATTGATAGGGTAAGTTGCCGGAATGCCGGTAGCCTCATTGGGGCGCATAAGCGACGCTTCTTTAAGGTTCGCGGACGCGCTAAGGCCGCCCGCCATGCTGAGCGCGGACAAAACAGTCACGTTCTTGCTTTCGGGGAAGTTGAGAACGTCGGGGCGATTTACCGCACCTTGAACCGCAAATAGCAGGCGGTTTTGCGGAATCAAAAGTACATCGCCGGGTTCCGCTTTTATGCTCGCGCCGATGGGAAGCAAGGGCGCGCCCGCAGACGGCAAGGGAGCGCCGGGCGTAGTAGTGGAAGACGATAGCGGCGTCACGGCGGAAGCGGGCGTTCCGGGAACGCCCGGCGTCTTCCCACCCACGGTTGCGCCGCCGGTCGCGGTGGTCAGGCCGGTGGACACGCTCGGCCCCACGGTCGGGGCGTCCGCAACGATAACGGCGCGCCCCGTATTCATCAGATCGCGCAGGTCAACAGTATATACTTTGTCGCCCCGGGTCAGGGTCGCGCGGGCGAGCGCGGCGCGCGGCGTAAACCCGCCCGCTTCCTCGATCACGGAAACAAGCGAGCCGTCTTTGGGAACAACAATACTGCTTGGCTTTGTGACTTCGCCTCCCACACGAATCGCGATAGTGGTGGATTCAACCTCGCGAACCACCAGAATATCGTTTGGCTCGACCAGAATATTTTGCGTGGGGTCGCCCGCCATCAGTTTGGCGACATCGATTTCGATGGTGCTGGCCCCGCCGCTTCGGACCAGCGTCGCCGCCGCCCATTCGGGCTTGGCGACGGTTAAGCCGCCGCTGTCGGAAACGAGTTCCAGCAAGCGCCAGTTGTCGCCGAGGATTCGCTTGCCTGGACTTCGCACCGGGCCGAGGATGCTGACTTCCTGCGCCTGGCGGCGGCTAATGTTGATGGTCACCTGCGGGGAACTGATCTCACGGGCAAGTCGCTGAGTAAGTGTTTTACTCACCTCGGTCCTAGTCAAGCCGCCAACGAGTATATCCCCGGCGAACGGAAAACTGATGCGGCCATCCGGCGGAACCGAGATCGAGCGCGACAGTTCGGGCTTTTCAAAAACGCTGATGTCCAGCACATCGCCCGGACCAATTCGGTATGAGGCGGGCAAAACAACGGTGGTCGCGGTCCGGGCGGCTTGCCCGCCGGGCAGGGCGTTTGATCGCGCTCCGCCGACGCCTGTCGGCGCGGGTAACAACACGCCGGTTTGGGCGTGCGCGCTTTGGTCCGCGCTTGCGCTGATCAAAGCGCCGAGAGCGAAGCAAGAAACAGTGGCGGCGATCCGCACCTTCCGCGAGCGTTTTCGTGTCAGCGGCGACAAGGCGCCGCTTCGACCAGTCAAGGCGTGGAAAGACGAAAACGAACGGGCAACTATCGAGGCGTCGGCGTGCAACATAAAGAAACCTCTCTCCCTTTTACGTAGACCAGGGAGGGTCAAACGAACTTTACAGCAGTGATGAACGATGAAGTGATGAACGATGAAAAGACGAAGATGTGCGTACTATACGTGACAACCTTCTTCAGCGTTTCTCCTATAAGTTTAAAGATTGCCGCTTCAACAAAAGCGTAAAGTCATTAGGCGATCAAGCGGCGCAAAACGACCTAAAGCAATATGCGGGCCATTCGCAGGTCACCCCGCGAGCGAACGCAGTCCCACAAACGGGAACCGCGCGAAAACGTCGGGTTGTTCGAGGCGCGCAACCCTTAAATGGGCGGATCGAAACGATGAACCGCAAAATACCGGGCGGCGGCGCACCGGAATTTGTACTCTCCTGATTAAACCAAACGGCGGGCGGCGCGCTCCCCCAACGAGCCTCGCGCATCCTGCACTGGTTCCTTCGGCGCGTTGAAGCGCAAGGTCAGTTTGCCGTAGTTCTGTGGTTGAAGTTTACAGCGCTTTTGCGTTTTTGGACACCCTGTTATCATTACCAGTATAAAAATTATATTATTGGCGTTTTTTTCCTCATCTTTAGAGTGAAACAGTCCCTTAGAGAAAAAAAAACTTGTTTTTTTGGGGAAACCGCCCCGAAATGGCCCATCTTATGCTATAGTCGAAACCGTAATGTCACGGTTTTAAGGCTCTGTGAACCTTATGACTGATGACGCTTGGCGCAAGTTTGAACAGCCTTGAACGGGGAATAAGACACAGGTTTAGCAAGCCTGCTTTAAGCGTAAGGGGCGCCGTGCAGGCGCCAGCAGTAGTGACGAACAAGATTTAGACTTAGCATTTAGGGGCGTTCGTACCTTAAAAAAGGACAGCGCCCGTGGATACTGTTGATTGGCGTTTCAATGAGGATACCTTGACACAAGAACCGCGCACTTGCGATACTGAACTCTGCCGGTGCATTTAGAACGCAAAACAGACGGAATAGACGATGTCGTATTTTCCGCCTTGTTTACATCGAAGTCACGAGCGGATTGTGTTCAACGAAATTTTAGTTAGGCGAAGCGGGATTTCATCAGGAGATGTGTACGATGCGGGCGGCCAATATAACTGTTACCTTGAAGCGATTGGCGATGAGCCGAGACAAAAATAACGCAAAGAGCGGCGCGCATGAGCCGTCGCCGCTCCGCCGTGTCGGTTTAACGCCAAAAGAGTTTTTTGCGCTTCAAGCCGCGCCTCTTATCGGCGGCGTCCCGCAAACCCCGACATCAACGGTCGCTGGGGTCACGTTCCACGACGTTACGATGACGGAAACCGTAACGCTGATCTTGCTGATGTTGCAAAAAGGGGTGGCTCCGCAACAGATCTGCACCGGGAATCTCGACCATCTATTTTTGCTCCAGCGCGATTCCGCTTTCCGCGCCGCTTATGACACCGCCGCGCTTTGCGTGCCGGACGGTATGCCTATCGTTTGGCTGTCGCGTTGCCCGCGTCGCCGCGCACTGCGCCGTTCCGCGAAGGCGAATGTCGCTGAGGCCGCCGATGCGGTTGCCGGATCCGTGGGCCATCCGCTTCGGGAGCGGGTCGCGGGAAGCGATTTATTCTGGGAACTCGCCCGGGCGTCGCAGTCGCACGGTATTCGCTTGTTTTTGCTTGGCGGTCACCCTGGGGCCGCCGACGATGCGGCGGCGAAGGTGTTGGAGCGTTATCCGGGCGCGCAGATCTGCGGAACGTACTGCCCGCCCCACGAAACGTTTGAAACATCGGAAGAGCAAGAGAAAATCCAGCGTATCATCACGGAAGCCGCGCCGGACATCCTTTTCGTTGGCTTGGGGGCGCCCAAGCAGGAAAAATGGATCGCCGCCAACAAGCGGCGGCTTGGCGTCCCGGTAAGCATCGGGGTCGGCGGAACGTTCGAGATGGCGGCGGGGCTGGTGAAGCGCGCCCCGGTTTGGGCGCGCAAAAGCGGTATGGAGTGGGCGTTCCGGTTGGTTCAAGACCCCGCGCGTCTTTGGCGACGGTATGTCGGCAACGATATGCCGTTCTTGATGGCGACGCTCGTGCGCACCGTTCTCGACCTGCCGCACCCGGTTCCGCCCGGCGTAACCCCGGCGCCGCGCGGCGCCGAAGGGCGGTTACAAACCGCGACGAACACGACAACGAGCGACGCAGTAACCGGTTAGGCATTTTAAGCGTTGGGGAAACAGCGTAAGCGGAAATTCACGTTTCGGTTTCAAGTTTTTAAGAAAGATCGTTTTTATCGCTGAGCGGCGGCGCACGGCGGCGACAAGCACTCGAACATTATGCAAAAAAACAACGCTCTTTATCCGGTGGCGGACGCAACGGCGGCTGTACAAGCGGTTTCCGACACCGTATCGGAGCGCGAAGGCAAAATTGTCGTTACCACCACTATTTCTCTGGACCGAAGCGCATTAAGCGAAGCGGGAGACCGAACGACGTTAGCGCGTCCGCGCCCAAACACGCCGACCAGCGGCGCGTTCGATCCGCTCTCGGAGGTGGTGGCGACGGCGGCGACGGCGGGAACGGGCGACCAGGACGCTCTGGCGGCGCTTACCAATAGCGACACGTACCACCGAATGCAGGAGGCGGTGTCCGATGGGCGTATTCAAATGTTGCAGATGTCGCCGCGTGTGTATCTTGGCCTGGTGAGCGGGCGGCGACGGATGCGCGCGCACCCGCTCGCTATTGGCGATGCGCTTTTTATCTTTGTGTCGCGGAACAACTCACTAACGAGTATGGCGGAATTGATCTCGCAGTTGCTACAAAAGTTGCCGCAGGAAACCTCGTGGCGCACGCCGGAGGGCGCGGCGCATATCGAACAAATTGCGGACGCGCTGAACCGTGCGGGAACCGCCACCATCAGCGGTCGGCTGTAAACCCGTAGCCCTTTTTCGGACACGACGTTTTTTCTGCCTTTTGCAAACAACGCGGCGCGTAATCGCGCTGTGGGAACCTTGAAAATTTAATAGTTTCTCCGGCGGTAGCCCCGCCGCGCGCGACGCCCCTTTATCCGGCGCCGCGCACCGATCCGCGCGATGTTTGTTTGCGGCGGCGCCGTGCTGGGCGCGCATTCGCGGATCGGTCGGAAAATCCTGTTCGAAATGGCGATTTCCTTTCCACTTCTTCCCGCATCTACCGGGACCGGATCGCCCTCTTGCGAACTCCGCACGCGCTTGCGGTTCGCCTTGAGCGAATCGGAAGCGTCGGCTCGACAATAGCGGCCTTCAGCAAAAGCCGCAATAAACTCGTCAACGACATCATCTCCTTATCCCATGTAGTCTTCAGGAGGCTAAAATTGCAACTTCGTAACTTCGTAATCGCGGGCGTCGCAACGCTCGCAGCGGCGGGAACCCTCGCCCTGACCGCGGCCCCGTCCCAAGCGATGACCGGTAACTTCGTGACCTTCGTGACCGGTAACTCGAGCTCGACAACGGTGACCTACACCGCGAACACGGGCTTGGCGTTCACGCCCACTCCGCTTGCAGGACAGTCGTTCGGTCAAGGATCGGGGTTCGTCAATTCTTTCATCACCTTTGGCACGACAGTTGCCACGGTGGGTCCGGCAACCGTTACGGGCAACAACATCACCCAGAACTTGGGCGGCACCACGTTTACGATCAGAAACGCGGCCAATCAGGACTTGTTGACGGGTTCATTCGGTTCTTCGACGCTTTCGGGTCAATCGACCGCCGGAAACGCGTCGGGGGCCGCCAGTGCAACGTTTAATGCGCAAGGCGTTGTTTACACAAGTGGCCAGTATCTGGCGGAAGCCGGGGGTACGGGCGGAAACATTGGCGACTTCGGTTTGTCGTTCTCCGGTCTCGTTACGGGCTTCACCGTCACGGCAGGCTCCTTAGACACGTTTCGCGTTGGTGGCAGTGGTATCAACGGTAGCACGACTGGCAACTTCAACGTTGTCGTCTCCGGCGTGCCGGAGCCGTCGGAGTGGGCCGTGATCGGCATGGCGTCCCTGACGCTTGGCGGTCTGATGGTGCGCGCGCGCCGCAAAGGCGGCATGGGCGTGTCGGCGGCGTAACAACGCCCCGGTTTCCCCGTAGGGATGCATAATCCCGCAAGCAAGGGCGGGATTCGACGCCGTATACTGATGACGGCTTCGGTTTCCGCCCTTTTCTTTTGGCTTGGTCGCGCCGAATTTCCTTGTATGGATAAACGTAACGCCGATGCTCGCCTTTCGACTAACACATCTTCTTCCATGAGCGAGTTATCTGTTTCAACCTCCGCTATTTCCCCGGTCGCGCTCGAGCGCGACAATGCGGTTTCGCCCGCCCCCGAAGGGAACGGCGGAACAGCGGCAAAGACAGCGTTCGCGCCGGTTCTTTTACCGCTCGCGGCCTGGGCGGTTTTGCTGGGCGCGCTCGCCTGGCCGGTTCTTTCCTGGTGGCGCTGGGAATACACCAAACCCGAATCGTACTACGGACACGCGTTTTTCGTGCCGATCATGGTCGGCGTGATGCTGTGGCATCGCAGACGCGCGCTTTGGGCAAGCGCCCCGCGCCCCGCGCCTTTGGCCCTTTTACTGGTTGCGCCCGCCCTTGCGCTTTTGGTCCTCGCAATCAAGATCGAGATGGAGGCGATTATGTCTTTCTCGTTCCTGCTGTGCATCTGGGGCGGCTTGTGGTTTGTTTTTGGCACGCGCTGGATGAAAGCGGCGGCGGTTCCGCTCGCGTTTCTCATCATGATGGCGCCGCTTCCCGGCCCGGTCCTGAACGACATGACGCTGGGCGCACAGCGCGCCTCGACCGTTGGCGCGGCTTTCCTGCTTAAAATGTTAACGTTCCATCCGATCCGCGAGGGCAATTTGATCCATATGGACAGCTACACGCTCAACGTAGACGTGGCCTGTTCTGGTTTTAAGTTACTCCTCACCCTGCTCACGTTCAGCGCGGCGTTTGCGTACCTGACCGACGCCCGGCTGTCCAAGCGTTGGGGTTTGTTTCTTTTCAGTTTGCCGCTGACCCTGTTTATCAACTCGTTCCGCATCGCGCTTATCGGAATTGTGGGCGAGTGTATCGGCGCGTCGGCAGCGCACACGTTTCACGACTGGAGCGGCACAATTAGCTTGGTGTTATGCATGGCGTTGCTGTTTGGCTCCGCCAAACTGCTGGGATGCCGAACGTTCGCCGGTCAACCGATTTTTTAGAAGTAGGAGATTACGTTACGCATGAACGATAATAAAGCCATTTTCGCCGTTGCAGGCGAAGAGGCGTTCCCGAAGCCCCATGTACAGATGGTTTCGCCCGTAAGTCCTTCTTCGGCGCGGGCGGCGTGGGTTTTAGCCGCCACGGTATTGGTCACCCTCGGCGTTTCCCTGGTATGGAAGCCCGCCCCGCCGCCCCGTTACGCAGGACTGGCTCCGGTCCGGGCGCGCGCGCCGAAGGAAATAGCGGGCTTTGTTTCCACAGGCGAGGTGAAGTTTGGTAAAGACGTTCGCGACGCTCTCGCCGCCGCCGATATCATGGGTCGCAACTACCGCGACACCCAAACCGGTCAGGATATTGACTTTTTACTCATCGGCGGGACCGACCGTAGCGCGCTCCACGATCCCCGTTCGTGCATGATCGGGGCGGGCTGGCGCATAGAAAACGATCACGTCGAGACCATCCCCCAAACCAATACCGCTATTCGCGCTTGCCGCATTGTGGGCGGCGGAAATACAAGCGAAGCGGCGCCGGGTTACGAGGCGATGTACCTGTACGTGGTCAGCGGTAAAACAATCAACGAAGTGACGCAGATCCGCGCGCAGATGGCGGTATCCGCGTTGATAGGTCGCAAGAACACGCCGGTCTGCTTTGTGCGCTTTATGCGTCCGCTTTTACCGGATGCGGCGGCGGATGCGAAGTCTCATGAGCGACTGGCGCAGTTTGCATCGCAGATGTGGCGAACGCTTCAAATTCCGCAGTCGCAGCAAACCGTGCAAATGGCGGAAGCCGCGCGGGCGTTAGAGCAGGCGAAACAAACAACGCTCGCCGCGCCGGATGGTAAGCGGGCAAAAGGCTAAGAGATGAGAATTGTGCGTAATAAACGAAAAATGGTCGGAGCGTACATTATCCCGCTTGCGCTGGCGACAGCCGTGTTCGTGGGATTCGCCTCTTCGGCCTTCGCGCAGGCGCTGGCGGTGAGAAAGCCGTCCGCCACTTCTTCTGGCAATGCTCGCGTTCGTCGCGGCGGAGCCGTCCCGGAGAGCGTACCGAATTCCGCACGCGGCAAGTACGGTTTCACGGATTTAGGGGCCGGTAACTTCAGCAAAGCGCCCACATCGAACGGTGGAAGCAAGCGCGCTTCCGCCGGGGGGAACGGTTTGATGTATGCGCGGCGCCCTGGCAGCTCTTTTTTCAATTCCGCGACATCTAAAAACTATTCGGAGTCGCTCACGTTTCGGCAACAAGATCGGCTTGAAGCCTTGCGCCGGGACCAGCGGCGGGCGGCGTCCCGCGCGCGCTTGCAACGGCTACGCGACGAACAAGCGCGGCAACGGCGACGAGAGGTCGCCTTCCCATCACTGGCGCCGCAAAGCGGAGTGTCGGTGGTTAAGCCTAAATAGGCCGCTGACGCTAATGGCACGATGAAGTGTGGTCGGTCTGAGAATTTAAGCCCTACAAAACGCAGTTTTAATGTTGATTACTCTGAGGCAGGCGCGCCCAAAGGGGCGCAAGCCTGTCCCGAGAAGTGCAGAAGGCAAAGAATGAACTCCGGTAAACCCTCTTCCGCCCTTGCTAAATCGCAACAAGTCGTGCCGAAACCACGCCCATCGTCTTCGCGCGTCGCGCATGCCGACGCCCCGCCGGTTATGCATAACGACAGGGCGAAGGATCGCCGTTTTTTTCAGCAGGGCCGATCCGGCGCGCAAGACGAGACGGGCGCGCGTCGCGCGGCTTTCAATAAGACTCTGCCCGTTCTTCGGTTGTCACCTGTGAGCGAAACGCCCGGTGCGCACGCTGACGGCTGGGCGTACCGTAATGCAAAGCGCGCCATTGATATTGTCGGCGCCATTATCGCGCTTTTCATTTTGTTTCCGGCTCTTTTAGTTATCAGTTTCCTGGTGTGGCGCGAGGATCACGGCCCTATCCTTTTTTATCAAACGCGCATTGGTCGGGATGGCGCGCCGTTTCATTTTTATAAGTTCCGCAGTATGTCACCGAACGCCGAGGCCCTTAAAGACCAGATCGCCGCAAAGAACGAGGCGGGCGATGTGATCTTCAAAATCAAGAATGATCCGCGCGTTACTCGAATCGGGCGCGTTTTGCGAAAGTATTCTTTGGATGAGTTGCCGCAGTTTATGAACGTGCTGAGGGGCGAAATGAGCCTCGTCGGACCGCGCCCGCATTTGCCGCGTGAGGTTGAGAAATACACCGAAGAACAAAAACAACGGTTACAGGCGCAACCGGGCTTATTATGCTTCCGAGAAATTCAAGGTCGCTCCAACTTGACCTTTGAGCAGTGGGTTGAATCGGACTTGCTTTACATTAAGCACCGTTCGCTGTGGGTGGACGCGTACATATTGCTCCGCGCCATCCCCGCCATTCTCAAGGCGGATGGCGCCTGCTGAAAAAGTCGCTTGTTTATTCGCCCCAAAAGCCCCGGTTAAGTGGACCGTGGCTCCTTCGTTCCTATGCTTGCCGCTTGGTGGCAGGATTTCATTGTGCGCTTGGCGAAAAAACAACGTATCCAACGCTTTTTCTCGACGACGAGGTTTTCCCAGATGGTGACCGCAGACGCCGCACCCCTTTCTCCCGCCGCCCCCGACACGACACCGCTTTCCGCGGGCGATACCGCCCGTCTCGCCCGCGTCGTGATGCGCCGACAGGCCGCGCTTTCCCTGCGCGTCGCAAGCGTGTTTTTGCTGATTATCCTCGGCTTACCGCTTGTCAACTGGCTCGCGCCGCAGGTCGCGGGCGTATCCGTTGGGGGGTTCACGCTTTCATGGCTATTTCTGGGCGTGCTGTTTTACCCGGTAACGTGGCTCTTGTCCGGTTATTTTATACGACGCTCCGATCAGATCGAAGACGAAATGACGCAGGCCGGGCGCGCCTCGCTGATCGCGGGCAACAAGCGGTAAGCAACGCGCTTTACAAAGAATTGCGCGGTTTGCGTTCTGTAATCAAGTCATCGAGAACAAGCGCCGCGTTAAATCCCCCCCAGCAACAAAGCATTCTCTTCGTGCGTACATAACAACGACAGGAAGTCACGAGAAACACGACGCCATTACGTGTGTCGCGATGGGCGTGTGCGCTGCTTGTTGTCTTTAGTAACGGCGGAACGCGGGACGAGTACGGCGGATCGGCCAACTTCGAGTGGCTGAGGAACCGTTTTTTCAAACCCGCTTCTGGCATTTTTCTTGCAATTTCCGTGTCCGTAGACGAACGGAAGGAAAACCAAACGTTAATGTCCCCTTTCCCTAACCCCAGGACGGGTGAGGCGAGTGAGCGATCCTCGGACGCCGCAAATGATCCGCCGGGAGCAAACATGGACGACTTGCTTCCGATCGCTCCGTTTCTGGATGGCGGCGGAACCGACGCAAACGCGGACGATTACGCGTCGCTCGCCCCCGGTGACACAGCGGGCGAAGCGGCGGACGCGCCGGTTTTGGATGCCGGACCGGGCGAGGCGGGCGAGGCGGGCGAGGCGTGGCGCGCGGACTTACCGCCCGTTCTCGTTCCCGCCCTCGATG
>CAXUMS010000006.1:36395-68469 GCA_964252165.1 uncultured Armatimonadaceae bacterium | reverse complement strand
GGTCCCCCCTGGAAGAGGGAGCCGCGCGGCTTGAGCGCACCCACAAAACGCAACCACTAAACCAAACGAACTACAACAAATCGGGCATAATAGAAGTGTCTATGAAGAAAAATAAGTTTCTGGCGGCGTTCCAGGAAACGTACAATTTGGTTGGGCTTGCCGGGGTTGCGGCGCTGGGGATTGCGGGCGTTGCGGGCGGTATAGTTCCCGTGCTTGCGGGCGTCGTTTTGGAGGCCGCGTACCTTTTGTTTGTGCCGGATTCCAAGTGGTATGTCGGGCGGTTGTCCGCGCGGTTCGATGGCGAGGTCGCCGAGCGCCGGGCGCAGTTGGCGGCGCAGATACTGCCCAACGTTGGGCAACGAACGCAAGAGCGTTTTCACCGGTTGGAGGCGATTCGGGCGCAGATAAAAGCGCAACCGGGCATGGAAAAAGAAGACTGGTTTCGCGAGGTGTTGCGGAAACTGGATTATCTTCTGGAAAAGTTTTTATTGTTCGCCAGCAAGGAATCGCAGTTCCGGGCGTATATCCAGAGCGTGTACGATGAAGGCGCGACCGGTCCGGTTCGCGTTGGCGGTGACCGCGACGACGCGCGCGGGGGCAGGGGACGTGGCGGTCGCGGGCCGGTGGTTCCGGGTGGCTTCGACCTGTCTGAGGACGACCGACCGGGCGGCGGGCGACGGGACAGCAATCGGCGCGCGGGCGGGCGCGGCGGCGGTCCCCCGGATGGCCCGCCCGAACTTACCGAGCGGTGGGCGCACGAAACCGTCCATGCGATACAAGACCGGTACGATTCCGAGATTGTGCGTGTGGATGCGACCCGGCAGGCCGAAGAGGACATGAACACGCAGGCCATTCTGGACAAGCGCATCGAGGTGTTGCAGCAACGGAAAGAATATGTCGCCAAGATCGGGAAAATTCTGACGAATTTGGGGCATCAGATGGAACTGCTCGAAGACTCGTTTGGCCTGATCAACGACCAGATCCGCGCCCGGTCGCCCGAACAAGTTTTGGCGGATATTGAGGGCGTCGTGTTCCAAACCGATTCGATGACCAAACTGTTGGATGAACTCGCGCCGTTCGAGCAGATGGCGGATCGTCTCGCGGCATAATGTCGGTGGCGTGAAAGACAAAGAAACAACGTTTATATGCGATTGAGTGACAAGTTGCGGAATGTAGCCGGGTTGTTCGTGGAAATGCCGCCAGTTGAAGAAGGCGCGGAGTCACCGGTGAAAGTGGAAACGCCCACCGCGCCGGAAATCCCAGCGGCCTCTTCTACAGACGCGTCAACCGACGACCTGGACAAGCGTCTCGCCGCAATGAACGAGAAGATTCGGCAACTGAATGCAAGTAGCGGCGCGGTCTCCCCGACCACACCTATCGCCGCAACTGAGACCGGCGCGCTTGCCGGGGGAGACGCCAAAACTATCGCGGACATCGTGCGCGACAGCGACGGCCCGAACCTCGATGAGATTCATGTTCCCGCAGGAGACGCCGCAACGCCGTCGTTTTTCGGGCCGGACGGCGCGATTGATTTTGGGGCCTTGTTCAAACACGCGAACCTGCCGGACGCGCCGTTCACCGCCGAGCAAACCATTGATATGCTCGCGTCGCTTCCGTCGAACCTGCCGCTCGAAGTGCGCCGCCAGACCGTCGCCGTGACCATTGGCGCAATGGGAAAGGCTATCGGCGCGACGCCGGAAAGCATTGTCGCCGATGCGTCGCGCAAACTCGCCGCGCTCGCGTCATTCGAGCAGAACTTTTCGCGTCAGGTCGCCGAGTTTGTCGCCGCCGCGAACTTCGAGATCGCCGAACTCGAAAAGCAGATGAAGGAAAAGCGCGAGGCCATTACGGACGCCCAGACAAAGCAAGCCGATGTCACCCGCAGGTGTGAGGCCGAAGCGGACCGTTTGGACGATGTTCTCGAGTTCTTCAGCATGGATGTCGCCCCATCGCGCCATGCCGCCACCCCGCCGCCGCTTCCGCCGAACGCGCCGTAGCCTTTAACTGTATGGTTTTATCTCGAACGTTTTTATCACGAGAGGTAGGTTTCCGAGGGGCTAAAGCCCGCTCGCTACCGGGCGAAGCGCCGTGATCCCGCTGAAGCGGGAAGTGGATACGGCTCGTGTTGTAGGGTTGGGGTTGTGATTGGCTGGTTTACAACGGGTCAGAACGGTCAAACGACTTGCTACTTCCGCTTCCCGCTTCAGCGGGATCACGGCGCTTCGCCCGGTAGCGAGCGGGCTTGAGCCCCTCGTGAATCTGACGCCATATATTTTCTAATGCATACCTCCGACGAACTCTACCGCCCGCACGTTAAAGTCTGTTGAAGATATGTCGGTTTACGGATGCCGTGAACGCCGCCGCCTTGCCCGCCCCGCCTGCGTGACGTATCATCAAGAGTGTGAGCAATCCCCGCAATTCCCGTTTTTGGATGCTTGGTCAAGCGCTGTCCGCGACCGCGTTGTTGGCGTACACGGCGACGTTTACCGGCCCCGCCCGCGCGCAAGACCCCGTGTCGGACGCCCCGGTTTCCGCGAACAAGCCGCTCGATGAGACCGGCGCAGTGCAGGCGGGTCTTGCGCTCGATGTGACCGAGAAGGGCGCATATGTCGAACTGCACCGGCTCCGCATCGTCAACCAGACCGATGGCGCGATTCAAGTGTCCACGGACGGCGGCGCGACCTGGCGGCTGATCGGGCGCGTTCTCCAACCCGCCTCCACGGCGGCGCAGGGGTATCTCGCGGCCAATTACGCCAAGCCCGGAACGATAGCGGCGACGGCGGTTCACGGTTTGCGGATTCGGGTCAGCGAACCGGACGCATCGCTTCCCGCCCCGCTCGTTATCTCGATTGACCCGCGCGAGTACGCCGGGCAGGTCGTGAACAAAGGGTACGGCGGGCATCGGCCCGGCTCGTCCGGTATCTTCACCGACATCCCGGCGGGAACGTCGCTGTTTCGCGACCTTGCGCCGCTTGTCGGTAATCCCGTTTTGCGACAAAGCGAAAGCGGGCAGTTGACGCCGCTTCCCCCAAACTTTAAGCCGCGCGGAGACGGCGAAACGCTGGTTATCCCGGTTCGCGTTCCGCGCAACGCCCTTGCAACCGTCACGTTTGAAAACAAGCCGAACGGTGTGGTCGAGGGAACGTTCGCCGATGGAACCAAGCGGACGCTGACCAATGTCGTGATGCCGGTACGCGGCGTGGGGCGCTTCGATGGCACCGCCTACACCGGGGTGGGACGGCTCAATACGGCGCACACCGGCGTTATCACGGTTTCCACCGCGCCTGTTGACGGCGCGCTTCCCGAAGGCAAAGGCCGAGAGCGGCGCGGCGGTTTTCAAATTTCGCCCGCATGGCACAACGCCCACACCGAAGAGGCCGGATCGCCCATCGCCCTCACGCTGGGCAAGTTCGCCACACGCCAGCGCGATCTGGTCAAAGAGTTGGAGGGCGAGGCGCCGCTGTTCCGGGACGCGATTTCACTTCAGCCGGGCGCAAGCGGCGAGACCGCATCGTCCGCCCTTGTGGATATGTCTGTGGACAACGGACCTTGGGAGCCGATTCCGTCGCTTATCGGATCGCGCCCGGACGTGTTCACCGGCGCGGGATTGACGCGCTTCTGGAAAGCCCAGGGCGTTAAGCGAACCGCGAAGACGGGCGTGACCGGGTTCCGGTTGCGGCTTTCCCTTTTGTCGCCGGAGCGCGCCAAGATCACCGCAGACACGGTCGCGCTCGCGTACCAAGCGGAGCGCTTGAAAGCCGCTCAGGCCGGGCGCGTACCGCTCGTCAACGGTTTGCTGACCGTGAACGCGAACCCGACCAACAGTTCAAGCGTTGCGTTCGTTCGTATGTACGTGGAAGGCGTGGTCAAAGGCTTCACCAATGTCGCCCCGTTCGCGGTTGCATGGGACACGACCCGCGTCCCGGATGGCGAGTACCTGATCGAGGTCGAAGCCTTAAACAGTACATGGGGCGTGCTTGCCACCACGCATCGCCGGGTGTACGTGCTGAACAACCCCGCGCCCGCACCCATCAAGAAAGCCGCCTCGCCGGTCATAACCAGAAAGTGACGTTTGTTTTTCATGTCCGATACCGCCGAAACCTCGGTTGTTCCCGTTCCGACCGCGCACGCCCCGCGCCTCGGCCGCGCGCGAAGCGAGGCCTTATACGCCCGCGCGCAAACCGTGATCCCCGGCGGCGTTAATTCGCCGGTGCGCGCATTCAAAAGCGTGGGCGGCGGGCCGATCTTTATCGAGCGCGGCGAAGGCCCGTACCTGTTCGATGTGGACGGCAACCGTTATTTAGATATGGTTGGGTCGTGGGGACCGCTGATTTTCGGTCACGCCGACCCCGCTATTTTGTCCGCCGTCAGCGATGCGATGGCGCGCGGCACAACCTTCGGTGCGTCCACCGAGGCGGAAGTTTTATTCGCCGAGGAGATTGTCGCCGCCGTGCCGTCGGTGGAGAAGGTGCGCTTGGTTTCGTCCGGGACCGAGGCCGCGATGAGTTTTATCCGGGTCGCGCGCGGCTTCACCGGCAAAACTAAACTGGTCAAGTTCGAGGGTTGCTACCACGGTCACAGCGACGCGCTCCTCGCCAAATCAGGCTCCGGTATCGCGACCCTGGGCCTTCCCGATAGCGCGGGCGTCCCCGCCGCCGCCACGGCGGCGACATTGACCCTGCCGTTCAACGATTTAGATGCGGTCGCGACATTGCTGGAGGCCGAAGGCGACGACATCGCCGCTGTCGCGCTGGAGCCGGTCGTGGGAAACATGGGGTGCGTTCCGCCCAAACCCGGTTACTTAGAAGGCTTGCGCGCCTTGACCCGCGCCCATAACGTCCTCTTGCTTTTCGATGAGGTGATGACGGGCTTTCGTCTCGCCTACGGCGGCGCGCAGGAGCGTTTTGGCGTCACGCCGGACCTGACCGCGATGGGCAAAATCCTGGGCGGCGGCTTACCGCTCGCGGCCTACGGCGGTCGCGCCGACATCATGGACGCGGTCGCGCCGGTCGGCCCGGTCTATCAGGCGGGAACCCTGTCCGGTAACCCGCTCGCGGTTGCGTCGGGGCGCGCAATGCTCCGCCGCCTCCGTGACACGCCGCCTTACGCCTATCTCGAAGAACAGGTCGCCGCTCTCGCCGATGATCTGCGCGCCTCCGCCCGCGATGCGAACATTCCCGTAACAATCAACCAAGTCGGCTCGATGCTAACCGTGTTCTTCACCAATCAACCCGTCTGGGACTACGCCGACGCGAAAACCAGCGACGCCGCCCTGTACGGTCGTTTCTTCTGGGCGATGCTGGAACGCGGCGTTTACCTGCCGCCGTCCCAGTTCGAGGCGGCCTTCCTCCCCGCCGCCTTCACCCCCGACCACTTCGCCCAAATCAAACAATCCGCCCGCCAATCGTTCCTGACGCTCGCCTTGTAGTTTAGTCCGTTTCGTTTTGATTGTTTGGCGGGGGCGTCTACTTGGTCATTAGACTAAATCGCTCCTGCCGCGCGGCACCCGCTCAAAGCCGCGGGCGGCTCCAACCACACGTTGGATCGGTCATTTTTTAGGCGACAGGTTTACTTGTTTAACCGCCTGCGCGGTTAAACAAGTAAACCTGTCGCCAAAGCAAACACACGGTCAAGCGTTAGGCTTGAGCCGCCCGCGGCTTTGAGCGGGTGCCGCGCGGCAGGAGCGATTTAGTCTTACGACCAAGTAGACGCCCCCGCCAAACAATCAAAACGAAACGGATTATGACAGTGTCAAAACGCCTTGCGGCTCTTCGAGGGGGGGACAGCGGCGCGCCGAATTTGGCGCGGCGTCGTTTTTTGCGGCGGGCGGGCGGGGTCGCTTTGGCGGGCGTTTGCGGGACCGGGGCGTATGCAGGGGGGTGGACGCCGTTTCATCCGCGTTTGGAGCGTGTTGCTGTTACGTTGGCGGGGTTGCCTGCGTCGTTTGACGGGTTTACAATTGCGCTGTTGTCGGACATTCATATCCAGCCGGGCTTTGGCGCGTCGCGGCTTGGTCCTGCGCTTGATTTGGTGCGGAAAGCCAATCCTGACACCGTTTTCCTGCTCGGCGATTACGTCAACGACCAACGGGACGCCAAAGCCAACCGCACGTTTTTGATGGAGTGCGTACAGGCGCTCAGCGTTTTGACGGCGCCGATGGGCGTGTTCGCGATATTCGGCAACCACGACTACCCGGACGGGCCGGAAGACCCGCACGCACGGCTTTGGGAGGCGGCGGGCGTTTACACCCTGATGGATGATGTCGCTCCCTTGTCGCGGGGCGGGGATAAGATTTGGCTTGCGGGCTTGCACTCGTGTATCAAGCGACCGACGCGTTTGGATGAAACGCTGAAGCGCGCGCCCCGCGATGCGATCCGCCTTGTTTTGTGGCACGAACCCGGTTACGCCAAAGCGGTTGCAACCGCGGGGGCGTCGCTCCTGCTTTCCGGTCACACGCACGGCGGGCAGGTGGTTTTGCCCTTCGTCGGTCCGCCGGTTCTGCCGCCGCGCGGCGCGCCGTACGCGTCCGGCCTGTATAACGTGGAAGGGATGCCCTTGTACGTCACGCGCGGGGTCGGGTTGCTCCCGCCGATGGTGCGCGTCAACTGCCCGCCCGAGGTGACGCTCCTCACGCTCCGCGCGGCGTAAAAAAGCCGCCCTGGAAATGCTTTTAGCCGTAATATATCGGCGTCCTCCGCGAATGGATAAGCGGTGAAACCCATGTATTCCGCCAACGCGAAAATAACGCCGCACCTTTTGAGGCCGTTCTGGAAGTTTCGTTCCGCGCGCCTTACGAGTTCCGACGTTGCCAGAGCGCCGACCGCCGACGAACTGCAACGCCGCTACCTTCCCGCCGTACTGAACTACGTCGCGGCGCGCGTTGGGCGAGGCGACACGGCGGAGGCGGAAGACATAACCGCCGAGGTTTTCGCGGCGGCTTTCACGTTTTTGCACCGATGCCCGGAACTTGAAGGCTCGGCGCCTTCCATCAGCGAGCATGACCCGGCCCGCGCGTGGCTTTTGGGGATTGCGCGGCGCAAAACCTGCGATTCGTACCGCCGCCGTGCGCGCCGCCCGCAGGACACACTAACGGAGCGCTACCCCGCCCCAAGCGAGCAAAGTCCCGAATCGCAGGTTTTAGCGGAGGAGGCCGCCCGAACGCTTTACGAAATTCTCTCCACCTTGCCGGACGAACAGCGCGAGGCCCTTTGTTTGCGCTACATTGACGAACTGAGCCTCGGCGATATGGGGCGACTTCTCGGCAAGTCCCCAAATGCCGTCGCTCAACTTTTGCATCGTGCAAGGCAGTCTATGAGGGTACGCGGCGCGGCCTATTTCAAGCCCAGTCTCGACACGACAAAGGAGCGGAAATGAATAATCCCATCCCCGCCGGACGCGAAACGCCCGATAGCGAAACGCTCGATGAGGAGCGCGGCTGGGCGGAAGCGCTTCGTCCTCTTCATCCCGGTTTGATCCCAAGCGTGGCATTGAGCGAGCGTATCGCCGCGCTCGCGGCGACGGCGGATACGGACCGTGTAACGGGTGAAAAAGAAAGGCGGCGTTATCCTCGCCTGCAACGCCAGCGGCGGCTTATACTGGGGCTTGCGGCAATCAGTGTCGCGCTGGGCGCATTCGCCGCAGTGGCCGTCGTTGCTCCAAGAGTTGCGCTTGCGAACGTATTGGAATCCGTGTCCGAGAACTTGCGCCGGGCCGAAGGCGTTCATTATCGCATCACGTTTTTTCAGAACGGCAAAGAAACGATGTTCCAGGAAATTTGGCGCCGGGATAACAATTGGCGTTTGGAGGCCGGGCGAAACGGCGTCCGTTTTGTTCAAATCTACGCTGGCGGTAAGTTGTGGTTCTACAATCCGGCGGAGAAAACCGCTTCATACCAAGATGACACCGGCCCGTCGGCGTTTCCCCAAAGCATCGGGGCGTTTCAAATGTTTCAGGCTCAGGCGCAACAAGCGCTCGGTAACCGCCGGGCGGAAGACTTGGGAACTGTGACGCGCGGCGGACGCAGGATGCAAACCGTTGCGGCTCCCTCGCCCGTCCAGCAAGCCCCCTTTACGGCTCCGGTTCCGGGGCGAACGCGGTTCACAATTGACCTTGATCGGATGCTACCCGCCCTTACCGAGCAACAGGTGCGCCTAAACGGGCAATGGACCACCGTCGTCCGGGCGGAACTGGATTTAGAACAGGGCGTAGAGGAAAGCCGATTCGCCATCCACGACAAAAACGTCCGCACTTACGATCTCAACGCCTACGGCGCGCAGGTCGGGAAGCGGTTCGCGCAACCGCTTGCCAGTAAACGCTTTTCAAACCGCACCATAGCGGTGCGTGATGTCGAGGTCAACCGGGACGGCGACCTTTTTATTTTGTATACGGATGGCTCAACGCCTAACAAAAACCGGCAAGTCTACCCGGACAGCATACAAGACGACCGAGGGACACGGTACACCGGGACAGCAGGCGCTATCGAGCCGTTTATGTACCATCAGAATCCTCGGAACTCACGGGGAATCGTTGTGGGCGGCGAGGTGATGCAAGGCATTTGCCTGGTTCCGAAGGACCCAAAAATCACGCCGCTTCCCGCCGCCGCCGCGCCGCAAACAGTGACGCTTGTCTTCGCCTTTTATGAGCGGCAAGGCAAAAAAACGCTTGCGGGGAGGGCGCGATTTACCGTTCCGGTACGGCGCGTACAAACCCTTTTGCCCGACTACGCCGCCGACTTGGACGCGCTGATGCTCTCAGGCGGCGACGAGGCGCAGTTCAAGCAAGTGCGCGAAGACGGGCGGCGTACGGAATACGCAAACGCCCGGGATTGGGCGGGCATGATTCGTTCCACGGACCGGGCGATTGCACAGGGCGTTACGGACGTGAGGACATACCTCGACCGCGCGACCGCTTTTGAAAAATCAGGTAAGCCCCAACGGGCGGCGCAATCGTTGGCGGATGCCCGCGCCCTTGACGAGAACGGCTTTTATGCGGACCAAATCACGCAAGCCGAGGCCGAACTGCAAAGGCGGCGTTGAAGCGGGGACGCGCCAAGCGGGACATAAAACCGTTTATGCGCCGGGCGCGAGGTTTGGCGTCCACCACGGGTTGACGAACCGCGCGATCAAGTCCCCATATGAGGCGGTTGCGGGATCGGCGTCGCGCGCCTGCACCGACGTTGTCTCCCCGGCGAACGTCAATGTCGGGGCGGCGTTTGGTCCTTTGTCGCTCGCGAGGGCGATGCGGACATTGGCGCGGACGACTCGCTTGTCGGCGGCCTGCGCGGCTTTGGCAAATAAAACAGCGGCTCGCAACACCCGCTCGCGTATCGCGGCGGGCGTCTCACCGGGCATGGATGCGGGAAGAACCGCCTCCAGCAGCACTTGTGACGCCCGGGTGTCGAATCGCGCGACGGTGACAACAATACTGGGCGGAAGCGCGGCTTTAAGCGATGCAAGCAACACGCTGTCTTCCGTGGCGCTACCGTCGCTTGGCGCAATTGGCGCGTTCGTCGGGGGGGCGAAAACCGTTGTCGCAGGAGATGCGCTTGGCGCGGGAAAGGCGGCTGGCGGCGTCGATGCCCGCGTCGGCGCCGTTGTTCGGACCTGTCCGAGCGTCACGAGACCAGTTTGGCTCGCTTGTTCGGCGGTTTCGCGGGCGTCATCGCGAACAAACGTGAAATACACAAACGCCGTCGCGCCAAGAATAAGTGCGGTCGCCACACCGCTCACGGCGAAAATGAGGCGCGCGATACCTTCCCCTTTGCCGGGCGGAAAAACGCGATCAAACCATTCCAGCGTGCGCTCCGATGCGGGGGCGATCCTCGACCGGGGCTTGGAGGTAGTGACGCCCCGCTCCGGGTTGGTTACCGCAACTACAGCGTTCGCATTTTGCTGAGCCGCTTTGGTCGAACGCTCCAGTTTTTCGCGGTCCAGGCGACTTTCGGGCGCAAGGTCTAAGGCCATTGCATACCACTGCGCGGCGTCGGCGAACTTTCCCTGCGCGTCGTAAATATCGCCCATCAGCGAATGTGCGGTGGGTGACTTCGGGGCGCGGCGCAGGGCGTCGGCGCAGACCGTAATCGCCTCGTCCCACTGCCCGCGCATGCGGAGCAGGTTGGCGCGGGCGAGAAGCGGCCCGACCGCGTTATCCGCGCCGTCTGGGTTGTTCTTATCGTGACCGCCGCCGAACGGCGTGGACGCCTTTGGTCCGCCGCTTCCTGTTGTCATTATCATCGCATTACCCCGCCGCAGCTGGGCCTCATTGCCGTCCTGTGTGTCCGAAGCCGCCCGCGCCCCGCTCGGTTGCGCCCAAATCCGCCTCATCCGGCATTTCTTCCCATCGGACCCGCGTCACAGGCGCGACCACCATCTGCGCGACTCGGTCGCCGCGCGCGATAGTAAACGGCGCATCGCCCCAGTTGATTAGCAATACTTGGATTTCGCCCCGGTAGTCGGCGTCAATGGTGCCGGGCGCATTCACCACGCCTATCCCTGCGCGCCGGGCAAGGCCGGATCTTGCCCGCACCTGCGCCTCGTAACCGTGGGGAAGCGCGATTTTCAAACCGGTGGGGATCGCCGAACGCTCTCCCGGCAAAAGGATAACAGGCTCCGTGACCGCCGCGCGCAAATCCATTCCCGCCGCGCCCTCGGTTTCGTAGGCGGGGAGCGGCAAATCGTCCGCGCCCGGCGCACGAAAAACGCCCACTTGGACCGTATGGGATGGGGCGTCATCGGCGACATCAGGACGATTTCCATATGTGGCGTCAGGTTCCGGTAAAGCCATAAGCGTGTGTCGAACAAAAGGAAGAAGAAGGGGACGCGCCCAAACATGGCGCGTCCCCAGGAGGCTTATTTTGTTCCGCGCCGTTGTTACGCGGAAACTTTAGCGCCTAAGTTGCCATCGTCGCCGTCTTCGGGTTGCGTGGTCGGCATGGTAAAGAAAAACGTCGTTCCCTTGCCGTACTCGGAATCGAGCCAGATTCTGCCGCCGTGCTGTTCGACCAGCGCTTTGACCAGAAACAAACCGATACCGGTGCCGCCGATCTCGCGCGTGTCGCGGTTATCAACACGGTGGAAGCGCTGGAACATTTTTTCCAAATGCTCGGCGGGGATCCCCATGCCTTGATCGCTGACCGCGAATTGAAGAAGTTCCGGCGTCATCATCTTGCCGGTCACCTTGATATTGCCGCCGTTTGGCGAGTATTTCAACGCGTTGCTGACCAAGTTGTTGAAAATCTGCTCCACCTTGTCCTCGTCCGCCTGGATCAAAGCGGGAATCTTGGGATCCATTTCGGACGAGAGCGTGTGGTTGGCCTTTTTGTACGTCGAGGCGGATTGCGTTCGGATCACCTTCTCGGCGATAACCGGCACGTTCACATCGCCCACGTTCATCGAAAGGGCGTTCCCCGATTCGATACGGGAAACGTTGAGCAGGTCATCAATCAGGCGGCGCAGGCGGTCGCACTCGGTATCAATGATGGTATAGAACTCGTGGCGGGTTTCCGTGTCGTAAAACCCTTCCGTGTCCTGAACCAACGTGGAGATAAAGCCCTTGATGGACGTGAGCGGCGTCCGCAGTTCGTGCGAAACCGTGGAAACAAACGCGGTTTTCATCTTATCCACGTTTTTGATTTCCGTGATGTCGTTGAAAATCGCCGCCGCGCCGATGGTATCGCCCGTGTCCGAGCGCACCAGCGCGGATTGCACCTGGAAAACGTGCGCTTGTTCGGGGTTTTGCGGGTCCGGTATGGTCACCTCTTCGGCGCTATCGGCTTCCTCGGACAACGCTTTGCGGACGATTTCCTGAACGGTTTCGTCCTTGATAATGGCATCGTAGTGCTTGCCGCCCACCAAGTCGTCTTTGGTCAGGCCGAAGATACGCAGAGCCGAGTTGTTCATCTGCGTGATGCGTCCGGTTCGGTTCACCATCACAAGGCCCATCGTCAGGCTTTGAATGGTCTCGATAACCTCGTCGCGCTCTTTGACCACTTGCCGGAACGTTTCCGCCGTGTTGATGATGGCGGCGGTGTTCTTGGCCATACGGTCGAGAAGCTGCACATCCTCGTCAATGAACAGGTTGCCGAATTTTTTGTTGAAAACGTGGAGAACGCCGATGGTTTTGCGGTCTACGACGCGGTTCGTTTCCTCGTCGCGCTTTTCCACGATCAGCGGAACGCAAACGCCGTTGCGGATGCCCAAACCGGGAAGCCCCTCGGCGACCGCGCGATCATCGGTTTGCGCATCGTACAGGATAACCGGCTTGTTTTCCTGGAAGCACTCGCCCGAGATCCCGACGGTGTCCTTGATGCGAAGGTTTGCGATCTGCTCATCGTCCAAACCAAGCGCGGGCTTGTCGGCGAAAAGTTCGCCGGTTTTGGGGTCGTGAACCATGAACAAGCACTTGCCCGCTTGCAGGATCATCGAGACCCGCATGACCATGCGCTTCAGCGCTTCTTCCATCTCGGAAAGGTCGGTGGAGGGCTGTGCGTTCTCGGACGCTTCCCGAACGCGCGATTCGAGTTCCTTGTTCGCGTTCTTGAGGCGACTGATCATCTGATCGCGTTGCCCAAGATCGGTCTCAAGGGTGCGAAGACGCTCACGGAGAGACTCGACGCTATTGTCGTCGAAGGTCATTTGCGGACGGGGTCCTTTCCTGACATCGGCCCACATCGCGGCCCGACCCCATTTGGGGCGAAAGGGAAGCCGGGAAAGCCGTTACGGCTTGGCGCGGGCGTTATCACTAACGGAAAAATCGTAAAATTAAAATAAAAGCGGGCGCGCTGTACGCCGGGTAGGCGAAACGGCAAGCGAAGCGCAAGGGCGCTCCGCTAACTTAAAGTATAGCATGAGCGCCGATTAGCCGCAAACGAAAAACACGGCGCGAACGTAGCCCGTTGCGCCGTGTACTCTGGTTTCGCCCATTGTTAAAATCTAAGCGCGTATACGGGCCAGCAGAATGTCCAATACCTGCGCCGCCGACGCATCCACGCTTTGATTCTCGGTGCGAATCGTGATCTCCGGCGAGACGGGGGCCTCGTACGGGGCGTCAATCCCGGTGAAGTCGCGGATCTCGCCGCGCCGCGCCTTGGCGTACAACTGCTTGGGATCGCGCGCCTCACACACCCTAAGCGGCGTGTCCACCCAAACCTCGATAAACGGCGCGCCCGCTGATTCCGCTATCGCTCGCGCGTGTTCGCGCTGGGCGCGAAGCGGAGAAATCAAGGCGGTGATCACGATTTGCCCGCTGTCCGCCATCAATTGCGCGACCTGGGCGACACGGCGGACATTCTCATCGCGATCTTCGGCGGAAAACCCCAAATCCGCGTTCAAGCCGTGCCGCAAATTGTCGCCGTCCAAAACGTACGCGTTCATGCCGCGCTCGAATAGCGTTCGGGCAAGCGCATTTGCGATAGCGGATTTGCCCGCGCCGGATAAGCCGGTCAGCCAAACCGTTGCGCCCCGGTACCCGTTTCGCTCGGCGCGTTCGTTCGCCGTGATCGGGGCGTCGCTCCACGTCAGGTTGCCGCCGCCGTTTCGATTCGCCGCGACCGGAGCGTTGTCGTCGTGCGTGGTCAGAACAATACCGCCGCCCGCAACTCGCCGCTCGTCGAACAGAACGAACCGGCCCAGAGAGGGAATACTCTCGTAACGATCCAGCGCGAGCGGCTTTGCGGTTTCTATCGTCACATCCACGACATCGTCGCGCGCGATGGAAACGGCTTGCGCCTCGTCGCCGGTCAGGAGGGGCGCGGCGTCGCCGAGCGTGTTGGCGTCAATCACGCGCCCGACAGACACCACAACCGCGTCCGATTCCTGGGTGGCGAGTTTGAGCCGGTAGCGCGCTCCCGCCTGAAGCGAACGCCCGCCCATCCAGAAAACGCGGGCCGTGAAACGCGAGGTCACGGATGGAGCCGCGCTGTCTACGCCGCTCGTTCCATCGGCTTCGGCGTGGGCGGCGACATGTCCGCGCTCCACGAAAATCTGCTCGGCGAGCGTGATGCCCACGCTTTCCCCGGCGACCGCGAAGTCGCGGTCAGTCGGCCCGTTCCAGCGCTCGATGGTGGCGACCGCAGATGTTTTGCCGCCCGGCGAGAACGTGAGTTTATCGCCCACCCGGAGCGTGCCGGACTCGATACGCCCGGCCAAAATGCGCCGCGCGTCGAAGCGGTAAATATCTTGGAGCGGGAAGCGGAGCGGCAAGTCGGCGAGCGGGGCCGGGGCCGGAATCTCGTCAATCGCCTCCAAAACGGTCGGGCCGTCGTACCACGGCATCTGCGTTAGGGCTTGGCGCGCGATGTTGTCGCCCTCGCGGGCCGAGATGGGAATAAAGCGGCGCGCTCGCAGGCCGAGCGTTTGGAGGAACGCGCCGTACTCGGCCTCAAGCGCGCGGAACTTCCACTTGTCGTAGCCGACAAGGTCCATTTTGTTGACCAGAACCACGATCTCGCGCACATTCAGCAAGGCGAGCAACTGACCGTGGCGGCGGGTTTGCTCGCGCACGCCCTCGGTCGCGGCAATCAGGAGCAAGGCCGCATCCGCCCGCGCCGCGCCCGTTATCATGTTCTTCAGAAACTCACGGTGGCCGGGCGCGTCTATCAGAACGTACGGACGCTTTTCCGTGCGGAATGGCAACTGCGTGGTGTCAATCGTGATATTTTGCTCTTGCTCTTCGAGCAGAGCGTCCAGAAGGAATGCGTACTCGAACGGCATCCCTTCGGCATCGCAGGCTTTTTGTATCGCCTCGATCTTACCGTCCGGGAGTGAGTTCGTGTCGTGGAACAAGCGTCCCAAAAGGGTAGATTTGCCGTGATCCACGTGGCCCACGGTAACGATCTTCACCACGCCGTCGCCGCTCACCGGCGTTTGGGCTGCTATATCGTCCGTGTCGCAGTTTTCAATCGGCGTATCGCCCGCTCGCGCCGCAAAGTCCGTCGCCATCACATAAAACCTTTCGCACGCAATTTTTGCATCGCGTTGCGCTCGTGGTGATCCTGAGCGCGGCCCGCGCGCTCGGAAACTTTCGTGGTGTCGAGTTCCGCGATAATCTCGTCAATGGTCGCGGCCTCGCTGTCCACGGGAAGCGTGATCGGCATACAGCCGAGCGAACGGAAGCGCTTGCCGTCGCGCGCAAAATACATCGTCGGAATCGGGATATTCTCGCGCCGAATGTAGCGCCAGATGTCGGCCTCGGTCCAGTCCAAAAGCGCCTGCACGCGGACATGCTCGCCTGGTAATAACTCCGTGGTGAACTGACCCCAGAACTCCGGCGGTTGATCCTTGTAATCCCATGTGTACTGCGCGGACCGGGGCGAGAAGTACCGTTCTTTGGCGCGGGTGGAGTCTTCGTCGCGGCGAATACCGGTGATAAGCGCGTCCCAGCCGTAAGTAGCCAGCGCCTGCTGAAGCGCGACGGTTTTCAGCTCGTGCGTGACCGTCACCGGGTCGTGCGTTTCGTACGACACGCCGCGTCCCCAGCGGGCCTCCTCGTTGATCTTTACGATCAGGTCCAGCCCGTAAAACTCGGTCGCCCACGCGCGAAATTCGAGCATCTCAGGGAACTCGTACGTCGTGTCAATATGAAGGATGGGGAACGGGATCGCGCCGCAAAACGCTTTCTTCGCCAGCCATAGTAAAACGTTGGAGTCTTTGCCCATAGACCACGGCATACACACTTTGGAAAACGAGCGGTACGCCTCGCGGAGCAGATAAATGCTGTGATTTTCCAGTTCGTCCAGATGCGTCAGGTTTGCTGATGTTGACATAAAATTGACCGCGTATAAAACAATTACCGGTGCAGGCCGCACTCGGTTTTTTCGATTCCGTTCCAACGCCCCGCGCGCAAATCGTCGTTCTCGCCTATAGCGCGCGTGCAGTGCGTACAGCCGATACTGGCGTAGCCGCTCGCGTGAAGCGGGTTGACCGTGACATTTTCGTCCCGGATATACCGCCACACCTCGCGCTCCGTCCAGTTCCACAGCGGCGCGAGTTTATACAACCCAAATTGGGCGTCCCACGAAACCGGCGTCACCGTTTTTCGCGTGTCGCTCTGGTCGCGGCGCAAACCGGCGATCCACGCGCTCATCCCTTGAAGGGCGTCGCGGTTCGGCTCGACCTTGCGGATAGCGCAACACGCGTCCGGGTCGCGCCGCCATAGTTCGTCGCCGTGCCGGGTTGCCTGCTCGTGGGGCGTTAACTTGGGACGAAACCCGAGCGGCGTGATCTGGTAGCGAGTCGCCGCCTCGTCGCGGGTGGCGTACGTTTCGGGAAACAAAAAGTCCGTGTCCACATAGAAAACGCGAATGCCTGGCTCGATACGAACCGCCATATCCAGAAGCGCCATGCCGGACACGCCGCCAAAACTGCACGCGAGCGTCAGTTTATCGCCAAACTCGCCCGCCGCCCAGCGCAAAATCTCCTGCGGCGCGGCGTCCGCGAGATCGGCGTTCCACCGGCTTATCTGATCCAAATCCGGCGCGGCGTTCCGTATTAAAGGCGGTGTGATGGTAGCGTTTGAAAGGCTCATTGCGGTTAAGATGCTTAATATCCGACTAAAAAGACCGACAATGGTTATATACCATAACGCCCCGCTGGGTTCCCAAAAACAAACCGCCCTGCCCCGGAAGGGCAAGGCGGTTTATGGGCTATGCATCCGATTCGTCGCTGGTTACGGCGTCGGGTCGGTGCGGAAGTCGTTGTCGGTTTTGCTCCGCCACAAAGCTTCGGGTTTTTTGAACTTGACATGACCGTCCGAGTAGCCCGCATTGAAGCCGCCCTGATGCCGGGGCGATACCGCCGCCTGCCCGCCATTCGGCGTCCAGCCGCCCGCGCCCGTGTCATACGAGATCGGCGTTGCGCTCAGTTGTTTCGGGTCCAAATACTGGGGCGTGAGCGAGCCGCGCGCGGCTTTGCGGTCCGCGCGCGCGGCGTCGGTCAGGATTAAAAACGAGGCGGGGCTTTTCACATCACCCAGACTGACCTCCTGCGAGAAGCCGAAGGTCGGGTTGTTGGTGAAGTACGTGTCGGCGTCGGTGGTAATACCGGTCGCCGCCTGACCGCCCACGGTGTTCTTGGCGATCGCATGTTCGTTGATATTGAAGCCGTAATCGTTGGGCCAATAGATCACCGTGGACGACGGCGAGCCGGACACGCTTTGGTCGGGCCAATCATCGGCGGATAAGCAGGCCCAAACATTATTGCGTCCCACACTCGAGCCGCCCGGAACGTAGGCGGCGAGCCGTCCGCGCACGCTGAACACCAGCGCGGTTTGCGGGTTGTTGATCGCGCTTGCCGGACCTTCGCGCTCGGTAACCGTGGGCGGAAACGCTTCGTCGTAATCCTGCTGATACTGCGTCAACCCTAGAATAAGTTGCTTTTCGTTGGACAAGCACGTTGTCGCGCGGGCTTTCTCGCGGGCCTGCGCGAAAACCGGGAAGAGGATCGCGGCGAGAATGGCGATGATGGCGATAACGACGAGAAGTTCGATTAGGGTAAAGGCGCGCCGAGTTGATTTACTGCGGGCAATTGGTTTCATAGATAAACGCTTTCTTTGTACGTGTGTGAGCGGCGTGATGACTTACGGCGCGCCATCGCCTGCGGGAAGCGGCGGCAGTTTTTGCGCCGCGAGCGCGGCGGTGAGCGGTTTGATGTTGATAAGGCCGGTGACCGCTTGTTGCGCCGTTCCTTTTTTCTGGTAACCCAACTCCTCCGACCAAGCCGCGAACGTTTGAACCGAGGCGGGAAGCGGGTCGTACGTGATGTCGGTATGGGCGAGAGCGGACGACAACACGGCGGGCGGAATGGATTTTTTGGTCAGGTCGGCGATGCGCTTGCCGATAACGATTTTGGCCTCGGACGGGTGCGCATTGATGTACGCGACCGACTCGGCGTGCGCTTCCAAAAGTTTCTGCACCAAATCGGGATGTTGGTTCATAAATTCCGTTCGGACGATAACCACCGTGGTCGCGAACTTGCGACCGGGCCAGCGGTCACGCTCGTCTAAAACCAGAACGGCGGTTTTATCCGCGACAAGCCGCGAAACCCAGGGTTCGGGAAGCCACGCAGCGTCAATCTGCTTGCTGTCGAAGCGCCCGATGGCGTCGGCGGGCGCGCACTGCGACACGGCGACATTCCCGTTCTTGTCCGTACTTGCGAGGCCCGCCTCGCCCAAAGCGTGGCGGAGCGATATATCCTGCGTTCCGCCAGTTTGCGGGATCGCGACACGCTTACCGGCGAGATCGGCCACGCTTCGGATACCGCCATCGGGCCGCGCGACAAGCCCTGCGCCGCCCGACGACGCCCCGGCGACAATTTGCAGGGCTTTGCCGCCGGATTTGAGATAGCCGTTCAAGGCCGGGCCGGGACCCAGGTACCCCAGATCCACCTCGCCTGCGAACAATGCCTCGATCTCCTCCGGGCCTGCCGTGAAAACGCGCTCCTCGACGGTTGCATCGGCCCCGACCGCTTTTGCGAACGCGCCCCGCCCCGACGCAACCAGCGCGGCGGCGTGGGTGACATTGGGGAAAAAGGCGACGCGCACCACGGGCTTCCCGTTGGCCGTGGTCGCGCCGACGCTCTTAGACGCCGGAGAGCAACCTGCCAGCAGTAACGAACTGACGCCTCCGACCGATAATGTAACAACGGCGGAGAGGGCGAAGAACGAACATCGGTTAAATCTTTGCATTAATCTTGATAATTCTGATGGGAAATATCGCGCATCTTAAAATGGTATACGCAAAATAGGCGCTTGTCAACACGAATTCGGGGGCTTCGCACGCGATTCTTGCGTTTTTCAACCAGCGGCGGCGAAAGCGTTGAACGCCGCGTCGCTTTTCGCCAGGGGCTTGACGCAGTGGAAAAGACGAAACCTGCTTCGCTTAAGGCGGTCTGATAAATGAAAAGAAGCCATCGCTGACCAGGGGCGCGCGGCGCGGCGCGACCGGTTTTTCGGGATGTACGATCACAACAACCGCGTGACAGCGTGACCCAGTCCCTCGGGCCTGTCGCGGGTAAGATGTGACCGGTTTGGAGTTTCCTGTGAGTATTACAATTTTGGCCCGCTCCGGTACGCCGCGCCCCGCAGTCATCTCGTCCTTTCGCCGCCGCCCCCAAATCGCCGGGGCGATGTCGGCGCTTCTTTGCTTGGGTTTGGCGGCGGGGGTGTCGCCGCTTGCCGTTTGGGCGCAGGAAGCGCCGCCGCCATCCGTTCCCGTTTCCGCTCCGGTTCCGCCCGCCCCGACAAAACATCAAGCGCCGCGTCCCGAACCGGCGCCCATCTCGCCCGCGCTCGCGCCGCCTTCCGAGGAACTGCGCTCCGACAGCGCCTTGTTTCCCACGCCGCCCCGGTTTACCCGCCGCGACAACTTCGATTTCAAAGGCGCGGTGGATCTGCGTTACCGAAACGGAAACATCGAAACGCGCGGGGCGTATGTGAACGCGGCCCGCTTCACCGGCACGTATGTGCGCGCCAACGGTGAAACTGGCGACGAGCGCGGCGGGGCGCTATTGCAAACGTTGCTTGAAACGGACAAGAGCGGCGTGGTTATTCGTCGCCTCCGCTTGTCCGAGGCGTTCGTGTATTATCGCTTCCGTTTGCCCGGCGTGTCCGCGCGTATCCGAGCCGGACAGTTCGTGTTGCCGTTCGGATTGGCGTTTGTGTACGACACCCCTCTCCAGCCAATTCAGCCGTTGTACGACAAAAGTATCGGCTTGCGCGTGGATACGGGCGTGATGCTCGAAGGCGAGTACGGCGCATACCGGTACGCGGGTTCGATAACCAATGGCAACGGTCCCAACCGACGCGATTTTGACAATCAAAAGGTGGTCTCGTTCCGCTTGTCGCGCAATGTGGACACCCTGGTGGGGCGGTTCACCCTGGGCGGGTCTCTGCTGTCCGGGCGGTTGCCCGTGACAAACTTCGATTCGGAACTTCCCGCCTCCGGCACCTCGGGCGCGCGCGACTTTATCGCCAAATCCCGGTTCGCCGCCGATGCGCAGTACACGCGCGGGCCGCTGACGCTTCGCGGCGAGATAGTCGCCGGGGCCGATGAAAGCGACACGGTTTACGGCTACTTCGCCGAGGGGAACTACGCGCTGGACCAGCGGCTGTCCGTGGTCGCTTTTCGCAAATCGTGGAATTTCCCGGTCAAGCCGCAGGCGTCCACGGTAACCGGCGTCGGCGCCAACTACCGTATCGGCAACGGGGTTTTCCTGCGCGCGTTGTACGAGTACGAGCGCAATGTGCCGCAGGGCTTACCAAACGGGAACGGAACGCCGTTTATCATCAAGCGTCTCACGCTTCAAACGCGCCTTAATTTTTAACGAAACCATTAGCGAACCATCTCGTTCGGCGCGAGGTTCACTCCGTTGTTAAACGGGAAGAACGCTGTTAAGGAAGCCGGACCGAATGAAGCGGCGGCAATGGATACTTTGTGATAAAATGAACAAAGAAGAGTAGCCAACGTTTACGTTCGCTTCTTATACGATCCACTGACCTTCTGAATTGTTAGTCGTCGCCGTACATCGGGGACATTGATTTTTGATTTGAACCCCGCCGTTTTCGTTTATCGAAGCGGCGGTTAGTTTATATCCCAGTTTCAAGCGGTCGCGCGTACCCGGCGCCAAATCACACGGGGCGCGCGGGAAGGCGGAGCGAAATAGGCCCCCTGACGGTCCTATTTTTCCGCATTCCGAAAGGAGCGTTTGCGATGAGAACCTTTACGCCCGGCGGCGGTCGCCGTGAAATTTCGGTGTCCTGCCCGTCCTGCAATCATCTTTCCCAGATTCCGCCGTCGGCGGTAGTACGGAACCAGTTCTTTTGTTCCGGTTGCGGCAAAGCCCTGGATCTGTCGCAGGTCTTCCGGCAGTTGGCGTCCGGCGAGAACACCGGCGGCGTCGCCGCCGGTCGCCGCGAAAAGGCGGATTCCCGCTACAAATCGGCCCGTAAATCGCGCCGCTAATCAGGAACCGTTGCTTACAATTGAAAAAGCCGTCCCTCACAGGGGCGGCTTTTTTGTTTTCGCCCGCGCCGGGTATAAGACACTGCGGAGGATGAACAACATTATGGATTTTTCGGATATCTGGACCAACGAAACGCGCAAACGCTACCTTGTTACCGGGATAGTTTTAGGAACCGCCGTTGTTGGCCTGACGCTTCTCGCCAAGCGCACCCCGCGCGACAAGTGGGGCGAAACGCTCGGTCGAATCGCCAAAGACGGTTTGACGCTCGCCAAAGGGCGGTACGGCGACAGCGCGCCGATTACCATTGCCGAGCGAACGCTGGAGAAACTGCAAAACGACGGCGCCCCGGAAACCGCGGTTTCGCGCGCTTTTTCCGAAGCGTTGCAACACAGCGAAGCCCAGTAAACGCTATTGTCTGAACAGAAGCGCGGAAAGACTCTCGCCCTTTTCATAATCGCCACGCTCTTCGCGGGCGACCAGATAAGCGTCCGCGCCTGCAAGCGAGGCGAGCCGATGCGAGCCTTGCGCGCCCATCGGCGTCGCCTGATAGCCGCCATCGCTCCAGACAGCACGAGCGCGCACGAACTCGCGGCGTCCCGTCTCATGCGGCAGGTTTTCCGTGAGCGTCGCCGTAACGACGGGGCGCAAAACGTCTGTAAACCCGCCCATTTTTCGCAGGGCGGGCCGCACGAACAACTCGAACGTAACCAGCGACGAAACCGGATTGCCGGGCAAGCCGAAGAAAAGCGCGCTTCCAATCTTTCCGAACGCGAGCGGTTTGCCCGGCTTAACCGCGATGCGCCAAAAATCCAGCGTTCCCATCTCGCCCGCGACCTTTTTGACATAGTCGAACTCGCCCACGGAAACGCCGCCGGACGCCACGACTACATCAACCCCTTTGCGCACGCAGGCATCGAACGCCGCGCGCACCTCGGCTTCGGTATCGCGGGCGTGAAGGCGCAATACCTCCGCCCCTTTCGCCTCCCGCACCGCCGCCGCAAGCGCGGGACCGTTCGCGTCCCGCATTTGTCCGGGGAGAAGCGGGGCGGAGCCGGGCGGGACAACCTCGTCGCCGGTAGTTAGAATGGCGACCCGCGCGCGCCGTACACAAGGGATGCACTCGAAATTGAGCGCGGACAGCAAGCCCACTGCCCCCGCATCTATCGTGGTTCCTGCGCGAAGGGCGAGCGTCCCGGTTGCGATGTCACTGCCCGCCGCGCGGATAAACCGGCCCGAGGCGGGAACGAGCAAGGCGATACGCTCCGCGCCGTCCGCATCCGCCGGGGCGGGGCGCGTGTCCTCGACCATCACAATGCCGTCCGTGCCGAGCGGAACCGGTGCGCCCGTCAGAATACGCGCGGCTTCGCCCGTCTCTACAGGGCGGTCGGAGGCGTAGCCCGCCGCGATAGTTTGCGTCACGCGCAGAACGACCGGCGCGTTCGCGCTCGCCTCCATCACGTCCGTTAAACGCACGGCGAACCCGTCCACCGCGCTGTTGGAGAAGGGTGGCAGGTCGGCGGGGGCGTATACATCGGCGGCGAGCGCGTATCCCGCCGCCGCTTTTGGTAGCATTGACTGCGCCTCAAGCGGCCCGCTTGCCGCGTTCAGAATGCGCGCGAGCGCTTCATCATAGGACAGCATAAAACCGCGCTTTCTTTATTCGCCCGGTTGCGGGTATGAGAACGGGCCGCTTTTGCCGCCTGTTTTGGAAACAAGCCGAACCGCCTCGATTACCATCGTTTTGTCCGCCGATTTGCACATATCGTAAACCGTGAGCGCGGCGACGCTCACAGCGCAAAGCGCTTCCATCTCCACGCCGGTGCGCCCCACGCACGAAACCGTGGCCGCGATCTCCACGCCGGTTTCACCCAGCGCGATTTCGATTTGCACATCGGTTATCGGTATCGGATGACAGAGCGGTATCAATTCGCCGGTGCGCTTCGCCGCGAACACGCCCGCAACCCGCGCAACCGTGAACACATCGCCCTTCGGCAAAGCGCGCTCCCTTACAAGCCGTCGCGTGTTCTCGTTCATCCGCACCAGGCCCTCGGCCTGCGCGGTTCTTTGCGTTTCCGACTTGCCGGACACATCCACCATCGCGGCCCCGCCGCCCGCGTCGAGGTGCGAAAATGCCCGTTCGTTGTTTGTCGCCATTGCGATTCCTTGTTCTAAACACCTGAGTTTTGGGTAACGCGAGGTTTGATACCGAGGGGCTGAAGTCCCATAGTTGCCGGGTCATTACTGGAGCATTAAACGTTCGATAGTCGAGTCTACGAATTTTTGTCGCTCAGGGGCGAAAACGAGCCGTTCAAAAACGCTATGGGGCGTTCGGCAAGGCTTCCGGTTTCATAGCGATACGGCGCGGCGACGGCTCCCCGGCGCGCTGAACCCGGAAGGTGACGCCGCCTGGTTTTCCGCGCGCGGCTTGAAACTTTTCAGGCGTTAAATCTTTGGTAGCGACATTGTTAACGGACACGATAACATCGCCGGGTTTTAAACCCGCGCGGGCGGCGGGGGACCGCTCGTAAACGCCGGTTACCACAAGCGCGCCGCTTCGCCTATCAATGCCGTAGGTAAATCCGTAGCGCGGCGGGGCGGGCGGGGCCTGCGGAACCAGCCGTTGCGCGCCGAAAACAAGAAGGGCCGCGCAAAAAACGGCGAATGCGGTCCCGATCCATAAATCGCGCTTTTCCTGTTTGGTGAACGCGGCGTGGCGGGCGTTCGCGATCAGAACCGCCGCGCCCATCGGGGCGAGCGCGGGAATAGGAATCGCCGGGAAGAACTCGACAATCGCGAGGGCGGCGGTCAAAAGGCCGAACATCCACGCGACAGTCTCTCGGCGCGACAGGTTCAGCATAATCACGCTGGACAGAAACAGGGCAAGAAACAAAACATCAGCGGGACCGATGGTGACGGTCGAGATAACGGGCCACGACTTCAGGCCCGCGACAACCGGGCCGGAACCCGCGCCAACCGACACCGCCGCAATGATACTGGGATTATTTTTCAGGAACTGCGCGACGGTTCCCATCGTCACAACCACGATGTCAAAGAAAATCGCGAAGCCCGCGCCTGCAAGAAGCGTGTTCGGGTGCCGAATGATCCGCCCCACGCCCGCGCCAAACAGCGCGGCGGCGGTCGGAAGAAAAAAGTTGTTCGCGGTGAGATAAAGCCATTCCGGCGGGAAGATGCGCTGTTGCCGTAAAAACAGCATGGTCGCGAACGGCGCGGCGAGGGCCAAACCCGTAACAAGCAAAAACGGCGCGCTTTGTTTAAGTCGCGCCGCCGCCTGCGCGGTTTGAATCAACGTGAAGATAAGCAGGCTAAGATACACGCTCGCTATGGCCTGCCCGGCGAAAACCTCGCCGGACGGAAGCGAAAGAAACCGGCCCAGATAACGGTTGATATAGGTGAGCAAAAAAGCGCTGAGCGCCCAGGTCAGCAGCGACGAAACTTCCCGCATAGTGCGTACAGTGTACCTGCTGACGCCTCGAAATGCGTAGGAAGGACTGGACGCGAACGTCCTCTTAGGACGCGTCTCGGTTTGACATGAGCGGCGGCGACGTATACAATACGGCGAGTACGCCCGCTCTCAGCCGCATATATTTTTTGGCTGAACGATTTTGGTTGGTAAGATCCGAGCGCGTTGTCGCTGCATAACATTGGATTCGGCGCGCTCGATAACGGAGGAATATAACTGTGGAACCCTTGCGCGTGGTGATCGCGGATGACGAGCCGATTATTCGGCTTGATCTGCGGCGCACGCTTGAAAATATGGGGCATGTCGTGATTGGCGAGGCGGGCGATGGCGCGCAGGCAGTGGAACTGTCGCGCGAACTGAAACCCGACATCGCTATTCTTGATATTAAAATGCCCAACATGGACGGAATTGATGCCGCAAAGGTGATCTCCACCGAAGGTATCGCGCCCGTTTTGCTTTTGACCGCGTACTCGCAAAAAGATCTGGTAGACCGCGCCCGCGACGCGGGCGTGTTCGCGTACCTCGTTAAACCGTTCAAGGAAGCGGACCTGATGCCCGCTATCGAGATCGCGATCGCGCGCTACGAGGAGTTTGTCGAGATCGAGAAGGAAGTGTCCGAACTCGAAGGCAAGCTCGACACCCGCAAAGCCGTGGACCGCGCCAAAGGCATTCTGATGGATCAGTACGGCCTCAAGGAACAAGACGCCTTCCGCCGTATCCAGGTCCAAAGCATGAACACGCGCAAGTCCATGAAAGAAATCGCCGAAGCGATCATTATCGCAAACGCCGTTTGAAAGTAGGTGTTGAGTGTTAGGTATTAGGTGTTAGGAATTACGCCCCGCCCAACACCCAATACCTAACACCCAACACCTACTATGAGATTACCCCTGCGCGATGTTTTGAAGCGCGAGGCGAGCGAAGACCTTGCGCGGCTTTTGCAAAAGCGCGAGGAAGAACTCGCCGATGCGCGCGGGCGCATCCGCCAGTTGGAAGCCGCGCTTGATGCCCGTAGCGCGGAATCGGCGGCCCTTCGTCGTATCGGCGAGGCGACCGGTCATGTCGTCAGTACGGATGAAATCCTGCCGCTGATCGCCGAGATCGCGATGGAGGTGACCGGGACCGAGTCGGCCCAGGTATACCTGTTCAACGACGCCCGCGACACCCTGATGCTTCGCGCCACCACGGACGAGGAGACCGGCGAAACGTTGGTCGGCAAAATGGAACTCGCCATCGGCGAAGGCATTACAGGCTGGGTCGCGCGCGAAAAACAGCATGTCGCTATCGCCGCCGAAGCGTGGAACGACGAGCGCTTCAAGTTCGTGCCGGAACTTCAGGAAGACCGTTACCAAAGCATTTTGTCGGTTCCCCTGATCTGGCGCGGCGATGTTATTGGCGTTATCAATGTCCGCACCCACGCCCCGCATGATTACACCAAAACGCAGGTGCAGATGCTTTCCTCGATCGCCTCGCAGGTAGCCGGAAGCATCGCCGCCTCGCGCCGGTATCGGTCGGCGGAAAAACGCGCCTCGCACCTGTCCACGGTCGCCGAGGTGTCGAAAACGATCACGTCGGACCTGTTCTTAGACGAGATCCTCCAACTTGCCGTTGCCGCGACCGCGCAAACGATGAACTTCAAAATCGTCGCGCTGATGCTCGTGGACGAGGACAAGAAAGAATTGGTCCTCAAAGCCACGCAGGCGCAGTCGAAAGAATACGTCAAAAAGCCGAACCTGCCGCTCGGCGAGTCCATCGCGGGACAAGCCATCGAAACCGGCAAGGTCGTGACGATTTTAGATGTCAAAAAAACGCCGGGTTATCGCTACCCCGAGGTCGCCAAGCGCGAAGGGTTGACCAGTTTGGTATGCGTCCCGCTGAAAGTCCGGGAGCGCGTTATCGGCGTGATGAACTGCTATACGGAACGCCTCCACGACTTCACCGAAGACGAGATCGCGGTTCTGACCACGCTTGGCAACCAGGTCGCGGTCGCTATCGAGAACGCAAAACTGATGGTCAAGGGCGCGCTCCTTCAGGAGATGCACCACCGGGTCAAAAACAACCTTCAAACTATCGCGTCGCTTCTCCGTCTGCAGGCCCACTACGCCGCCGACCGCTCGCCCGTGGACGTGCTGAACGAGAGTATCAGCCGGGTTCTCGCCGTCGCCGCCGTCCACGATCTGTTGTCGCGCGAGGACTTGGACACTATTTCGGTCCGGAAAATCGCCGACTCCATTCTGACCGCAACCAAGCAATCCTTCACGCTCCCCAACAAGCGTATCGAGATGCGTGTCGAAGGCGCGGACTTGTCGTTGTCGTCGCACAAGGCGAACTCGGTCGCGCTCGTGCTAAACGAGTTAATCCAAAACGCGGTTGAACATGGCTACGAAATCGCGAGCGAGGGAACCATTCTGGTGCGCCTCCACGACGCGAACGACAAATGGCGCTTGGAGGTCGTGAACGACGGCGACCCGCTCCCCGAAGGCTTCGATCCGCGCGTCCGCCGCGACTTAGGACTTCAAATCGTGGACACCCTCACGCGCGGCGACCTGAACGGCGACTTCACCCTCACGACCGAGAACGACCTCACCGTCGCCGCAATCACGTTCCCCAAGTAACAGGAAGAAAATTTCACCGCAAAGGCGCGAAGGACACAAAGTTCAGAAAAGAAGATATAGAGCAAAGAATTAAAACTTGCTTTAACTTTGTCCCTTTCTGCTCAACTTTGTGTCCTTTGCGTCTTTGCGGTGAAATTTTCTTCCTGTTACTTCTCGTCGTAGAGGACCTTCGCCATCACGTCGCCGACCTGTTTGAGGGATTCGCCGGAGCATTTATCCGGCGAATCATCGAGAGTGTGCCACGGGCCGTAGTTGAAGTCAATCAGGTCAATCGTGGGGATACCGGCGGCGAGGAGCGGCAGGTGGTCGTCCTCGATTTCGTAGCCGACGCCGTACGCGAAACCCTTCGCGCCGATCGCATCCGCCGCCGCCCAAACCTTATCATTGATCGCGCGGGCCTGCGTTTCGCTGTTCTTCTCGCGGTAGATATCCAGGTCCTTATCGCCGATCATGTCGAGCAAAATGGCGTACGTCGGCTTGGGCAGGGCGGGCTTTTTGGCGTAGTATTTCGCGCCCAGATACATCCGGTCGGAATGCGGCCCGTAATCCTCGCCGTCCAAAAACACAAACTGAACGCCGATGCTGGGCTTTTTGGCGGCAAGGACGCGCGCGAGTTCCAGCAACACGGCGACGCCCGATGCGCCATCGTTCGCGCCCGGAATCGGCTTTTTTTGTTTCGCGGCATCCACTTCCTGATCGGCGGTCGGGCGCGTGTCCCAGTGGGCGCATAGCATCACTTGCTTTGCGGCGTCCGGGTTGATCTGCGCGACAATATTGGTCATCGAAAGGCTTTTGCCGCCGATACGCTCTGTGAAGTCCTGGCGCGACGCCTTGACGCCCGCCTTGTCCATTTCGGCGATAATCCAGTCCCGGCACTTGTCGTGGCCCGGCGTGTTTGGAATGCGCGGTCCAAACGCTACCTGTGTTTTCAGATCGGTATAGGCCCGGTTGGCATCGAAACGGGACGCATTGGTTTTGACCGGGGCGGCGACAACGGCGTTTCCGCTTGCGCCGTTCGCCCCTGCGGCTTGCTCCTGTTGCGAAACGGCAGTATTGGCGTTCGCCGCCGCGCCGCCGCCGCTTTTGCACGACGCGCCGGACAGGGCGAAACCGCAAAGAGCGGCGAGACAAAGCGTTGCGGGCGCGATGCGGCGTAAGGCGAGAAAGCGGGACGGAGCGGCGGTCACGGCGTTTCCTTCATGGTGAATAAAAGGCGCGAAAGGGCGAACGTTTTGGCGGTTTGTTGGAACAAGGCGCGAAACGACCTTAATGGTCCGTGCGGTTGATGCGACCATCGAGCGGCGCGGTCAGCGCTCCGCCGCGCGCTTTGGCGTAGTCGGCGAGGGCCGCGCCAAGCGTCGAACCGGCCTCGCCCGCGATGTCACTTTTGGTCCACACCTGGAAGTAGCCTTGCTGACCCAGCGCAAGCGGTCGCGTTGTCGCGACCTTGTAGGTTTTGGCGGCATCGAGCGGCGCGCCGCTTGGTAGCGTTACCGATGTGACGCGGCTCCCGCCGTTTTTGCTCGCGTCGTAGCTAAACTTCAAACCGGAAACCTGCAAAAAGCCCGCCGATGGCTGCGGGGCGAACGACACGGAGCGCTCCAATGCGGCTAAAATCTGCGCGCCTCTCAAGTTCAGAACCACCACGGCATCGGAAGCGGGCGACACCAAACTAACCGCTTGCTCGCCGGATGCGGGGCGCGGAATGGCGGCGCCGGGCTTGAACGCGGCGGCGGGAACCAGGGCCACCTCCGCGCCCGCCGATGCGCGCACGGCGTCCGCGACGATATTGCCCGCCTCGGTTTCCGCTTGTCGCACGGCCTCGGTAGAGATTTGCTGCGCATAAACCGCGCGCGGCGTCGCCGCCGCGACACTCGCTATAAGCGGAACGCCCCAAGCGATAGCGGCGATGATCCGCCGCTTTCGCAGGGCCGATACCGAAGCCGAAATATTAAAGGTCCGTATTGCTGTCGTCATCGGGTGGTCCGCCTGGGCCTTCCCCCGCGCGCCAGCGCAGGTAGCCGGTGATAAATGGCTCGATGTCGCCGTCCATGACGCGCTGAACATCGCCCGTTTCGGTTTTGGTTCGGTGGTCTTTTACCAGCGTGTACGGCTGGAAAACATACGACCGTATTTGACTGCCCCACTCGATAGAGCGCGCCTCGCCCCGCAGGGCGTCCATCTTCGCCTCGGCCTCGCGCGTTTGTTTTTCCACAAGCCGTCCGGTCAAAATTTTGAGCGCGACTTCCTTGTTTTGAAACTGCGACCGCTCGTTCTGACACTCGACCACAAGACCCGTCGGCACATGCTTCAAACGCACCGCTGACGATGTTTTATTAACGTGCTGTCCGCCCGCGCCGCTCGCCCGAAAGTAATCCCATTTCAGGTCGTCCGGGTCAATCGTCACGCCCTCCGCGTTTTGCACATCCGGCGTCACCTCGACGGCGGCGAAGCTCGTCTGGCGCTTACCGTTCGCATTGAACGGCGAAATGCGTACCAGGCGGTGAACCCCGTGTTCGGAGCGCAACATCCCGTACGCGTTCGGGCCGTCAAAGAACACGGTCGCCGACGATATACCGGCGACATCGCCGGGCAGTTCGCTGACCACGTCGGTCTTATACCCGTTTCGCTCGCCCCAGCGCAGGTACAACCGGAGTAGCATCGCGGCCCAGTCGCACGCCTCGGTTCCGCCCGCGCCCGGCTTCAATTCAAGATACGCGGATTCCGCGTCGTGAGGTCCCGACAAAAGGGTACGCACTTCAAGCGCGTCCAACTCTCGCTGTATCGCTTCCACATCGGGCCGGACTTCCGCCTCGTACGCTTCGGCGTCGGCTTCGCCCTCAGCGAGTTCGATCATGGTTGCGGCGTCATCGGTGCGCTTGATGATCGAATAATACGGCGCGACCACCTCTCGAACGCGCGCGACCGCCTGCATCGTTTTTTGAGCGCGGGCGGTATCGTCCCACAAGCCCGGCTCCGCCGAGGCGGCTTCTAAATCCGCTAATTCTTTTTCGCGTCGGGCGATGTCAAAGATGACCGCCCAATTCATCCAGACGCTCGCGAACCAGAGCTATTTCCCGTTTAAGATCAGCCAGCAATACGTCTCACACACCTTCCCTGCACTGTTTGTGCGGCGCGACGAGCGGGAAAACATCCCTTATCATCACGCAAGAAAGTATACCATGAGGGCCTGTTTTCGGTTCCCGTACAGGTACAATCGCGTAGAACCCATCGCAAACGCGTCAGCGGACGAACCGGCGCAAACCTACGCAAACCTATTTATGCACAAGACAAATTCCGATAACTTCGATACGGACGCTTCGCCTATCTCCGCTCCTGACCTTCTGGACGATGCGGACGATGTGGATGTCGAGATGGCGTTGTTCGCGCTTTCCGCGCAGGATATGGGCGAGCCTACCGAGGCGGTAGACTTGTCCGCCTTATCCGACGGGGAAAAACGCGCTCTGCTCGCCTTGATGCGGGAGCGTCTTCACCTGCCGCCGTCCGTTTTAGGGAACCCCGACGCCGGGGAGGAAGCGGCGCGCTCGTGAGCGGGCCGCGCGCTACCAAAGCGACAAACCAGATAAGCGAGCAGGTCGCCGCCGCGCCAAACGAGGACCGGAGCGCAGGCGGAAACGCGTTGACATGGCTATTGCTCGCCCTTGTGATCGCCGCTATCGTTTTTGTTGGTTGGTGGGCGTTTGCGGCGTCGGGCGTTAAACGCGCGCCGGAGGTGCGTGTCATCGGGGGCGTTAGTGCATCGCCTGCCGCGTCGCCCGCCGCATTGCCTTCCGGGGCCGCATTGCAATCGCCGGAACCGACGGCGACGTCCGGCGGCGCGTCGCCCGCGAGCGATGCGCCCCGTTAGCGCGGTTTTGATTCGCGCTTCAGCGATGATCGCCGGAGGCGGCGAGAATTTCTACACTTATGGATGAAAGCGGACGGCGACAGGTTCGGGTCGCCCTGACAGTTTTAGGCTACACGGCTCTCGCCCTTTTCGGGTTATACGTTGTGTGGCTGGTGCGCGGAATTATCGCCCCGCTTTTTGTCGCCTTCATTCTTGCCATCGTTCTCGCGCCGGTTGTGGATCGTCTGGAAGCGCGCCGTGTGCCGCGCGGGGTCGCCACGGCTGTCGTTTATCTTATGGTGGTCGGCGCGATCACGGTTCTGGTGTTCGTTCTCGCGCCGCTTGTGTCCGAGCAAATCGGGCAGATCGTGGATGAGTTCCGGCGGCGTTTCCATTTGGATGAACCCGGGGCGATCTCGGCGACCGTCACCGAGCAGATAAAACTGTTCGGACGGCAAAACGCCATTCCGCGCTTTGTTATGGAGCCGATTGTACGTCAGGCGAAAGGGTCCGCATCGCTTCTGACCAACGGTTTGGAAGCGTTCGCGACGCTTTTGGTCGGCTTGCTTCCCGGTTTAATCTGGCTGGTGATCGTGCCGCTGATCGCGTTCTACGCCCTGGTAGATTATCACCGCATCTTCGCGAAATTCTTGTTGCTCATTCCGCGCAAATCGCGCGATTCGGCCCGCGACATCGCGTCCGATGTCACGGCGGTGTTCGGCAAGTACCTGCGCGGGCTGGGTATTGTGTGCGCCCTCGACGCGATTGTGACAACCTTCGCGCTGATGGCGTTTCCCGCCGTACGCCCGTACGCCGCCGCGCTCGGGCTTATCGCGGGGCTTTTATACGCCGTGCCGTACTTGGGCGCGATTATTTCCACCACGCTTATCGCACTGGTCGCTTTGGTCGCGCCGGGCGGCTCGCCCGGCCTGATGCTCACCGTGACGATCTCGATGATTGTTCTTCATCAGGTAATCCTCGACCAGATTGTTTCGCCGCGTATTCTGGGCGGGCAGGTCGGGCTTCACCCGATTCTTTCCATCATGGCGCTGACGGCGGGCAATGCGCTTTTTGGTATCGGCGGAATGCTGGTCGCCGTGCCGGTTGCGGCGAGCCTTCAGATTATCGTGATCCATATCGCCCCGCGCCTCGCCCGCCCAGTCAATGTCGCCATCCAAAC
>CAXUMS010000006.1:15807-36385 GCA_964252165.1 uncultured Armatimonadaceae bacterium | reverse complement strand
AGGAACCCGCGCCGGTTCTTACCCCGGTCGCAACCGGCGACGGCGTTACGGTCGCGGCGGGCCAGGGCGTTACCGGCCTTCCGCACACGAGCAAGGAAGACGCCGCCGAGGCCGTTTGACGCTTGCCGGTTACCGCATCACCGCGCCGCGCCGTTCCGCGACAACGCAACAAGCGCGGCGACGGTCAGCGCGATCACGAGAACGCTCAAACCGATGGAGGGGAAGGCGGGCATCGCTTTGTGCGTTCCGGCGTAGCGGTAGGCGAAGAATCCCGCGACCGCGAGCGCGTCCACAAGCCCGATCACAAGGCCCGCCTGCGCGTTGTTTCGAGTGAGAAGACCAGCGACAACCGCAACCGCGCCAAAGCCCAGGCTACCGATAAGCGACCACGGCGACTTGGCCATAATAAAGCCCATCGCGCCGCCGCCCACCAGAATCGCGGCGTAAGCGTAATAAACGAGCGGCATAATATTCAGCAAAGTTGGTTCCTCGACGATACAAAAAAGTTTGTTGTTTTAAGTTTACCGCCGAGGAAAAGCCGAGGCCCGTTGTTCACGTTCCCCTACGGGAAACGCAAACGACAAACGGTTTGAGCGCGGATGCTAACCGCCAAGCGGTTGCATACCAGTTCCTATCTGCGCGGGCGCAACAGCGGCTTGCGGGGCGGGCGTCGGCGCCACGGCGGCTTGCCGCGCTTCAGACGCCGGACCCGTTTCCACCATCATGCCGAGCGCGCGGGCGACAAGCGGCGTCGCGGGACCCAGGAAGCGCGCCGCCGCCGACTCCTCGTGCGCGTCCGGCAGGCGGGGCGTCTCGCCGAGCGCGCGCAGGCGCGACGCAAGGCACGGATGGTAGTCATCGGGCGCGTCGGTTTGGCTGAGCGCGGCGTTCAGCCACTGGTTACGCTCCAACGAAGTCGGCGGCCCCGCGTACCCGTCCTGCGTTGTTTCCGAGGGGCGCGACAACTGGCGCATTACGAGTTCCGCGTTGATCAGGGCGTCTGCGGTCGCCCGCGCGCCCACCGCGCGGGCGGCGCAACGGTCAGCCTCGTATTCCTGCGCCCGGCCCAGCGCAAACGAGTACGCCCAGAAGAACGGGGCGTACCAGCCGAAAAACCATAGCATCGGCGCGGCCCCTGCGTGTTCCTCGCGGGTGAGCGCGCCCAAGATCTGAAACCACGTTTGCCGCAGGCAGTAGATCGCGTGACCAAACCTGCCGTGCGCGTGGGAAACATGGTCGAGTTCGTGGGCGAGAACCGAGCGGAACTGATCCGGCGACAGCGTGAGCAACAGCGGCAAGCCGATAACTAATAAAGTTGGCGGGGCCAGCCGAACAAGCCCAGGCGCGGGATCTGCTGAACGCCCGCATTGAAGTCAACCGTAAACAAAATCCGGTCGAGGCGCGGCGCGCCCAGTCGCGTCCGCAGTTGTTCGATCTCGCGGAAAAGCAAAACCGCGCGGCCCCGCTCGATCTCCACGCCGCCCGGCTCCGGCACCCGCACCCAAAGCGCGCGTATAGTAGCGTAGGTGAAAACAAGCAGGCCGAGCGCGAGCGGAACCGCAAAGCGTAGCGCCTTGAGCGCGATGACGGGACTTCGCACCACCCGAACCAAAAAATACCCGCCCGCCGCCATTGCCGACAAAAGCGCGAGGGTCAGCAAAACCGCTATGGCGATAAAGGCGTAGCCCAGAGCGGCGAGAAGCGCGAGACGAACACGGTACCAAAGCGGATTTTGCCGGGCTTCGCGCTCCAGGCGAAGAACCAAAGCGTTGTAGTGGGCGTCGGTCATAAACGGGAACTCCAGATGCGCTCGCGCGGACGGCGTCTACGAATAATGCGGGCGGATAACGGGCGGGGCGATCTGTGAAAACCCGGCATTATTTCAACGAAGCGGCGCGCTTCTCCTACGCCCGTTGGCGCATGTTTTCGCCGTCTTCTCGCGCTTGTTCCCTTGACGAGCGGGCGCGTTTTTAGTTATTCTGGAAAGCAAGCGCGCTCGCCGCCCCGTAGCGGAGCGCGCGCTCTGTTTGTCTGGAAAGAAAGAAACAACCCGCGTGCCGTTCTCCGATGATCTCGCCGCTGATGAAAACGAACCCGCAAGCGCCCGAAGCGGTCCCGCTTGCGGCGCATTTGCCTTTGTTCTTCATTCGCATATCCCGTATGTTCTCGCCCACGGGCAATGGCCCCACGGAACCGACTGGCTGACCGAGGTCGCCGCCGAGTCGTACATTCCGCTCCTCGACGCCTTCCACGAACTGATCGCCGAAGGCGTTTCGCCGCGCGTTACTATCGGCCTGACGCCGATTCTGTGCGAGCAATTAGCCGACGACGGCTTCAAGGACGAATTTACCGACTGGCTCCACGCGAACATCGGGGCCGCGTCGAATGATGCGCGCACGTTCCGCGCTTCCGGCAATACGGAACTGCTCGCGCTCGCGCAGTGGTGGCGCGAAACGTTTCGGCGCGTTCTGCATCAATTCGAGAACGTCTACGACTGCGACCTTGTCGGGGCGTTTCGCGCGCTTCAGGACAGGGGACATATCGAGATCATCACGTCGGCGGCGACGCATGGGTATCTGCCTCTCCTGCTCACCGACGACAGCGTCCGAGCGCAGGTCAAGGCGGGGGTTGCGTCGTACGTGCGCCATTTCGGGCGCGCTCCCCAGGGCTTTTGGATGCCCGAGTGCGCGTACCGCCCGCGCTACCGATGGAACGCCCCGCTCCCAAAGTTCCAAACCGGGGAACCGCAACTGCGGCGCGGCGTGGATGAGTTTCTAAGCGACGCGGGAATCGCCTATACGTTTGTGGACGCCCATCTGACCAGCGGCGGACGCGTGCAGGGCGTCTACGCGGACCGGTTCGGCGCGCTCAAAGCCCTGTGGCACCAGTTCACGATAGAAAACGAACCGGAAGTAACGCCGCAGGACCGTACGCCGTACACGCCGTACTTTATAGCGTCGTCCGGGGAGGCGGAACAAGCGCCGGTCGCCGTTTTCTCGCGGGACACGCGCTCGTCGCATGCGGTTTGGGCCGCCGATGCGGGCTATCCCGGCGATGAATGGTATTTGGAGTTTCACAAAACCCATGAGCCGGGCCGTATGCGTTACTGGCGCGTCTCGCAGAACAAAACGGATATGGACACGAAGGGCGTCTACGATGTCGCCCGCGCCGAGGCGCGCGTCGGCGAACACGCGCGGCATTTCGCGCAGGAGATGCAGTCGTTGCTCCGGGAACAGCGCGACCTTGCGGGCGAGGCGGGACGCGCGCCCGTTGTCACCGCAATGTACGACACCGAGCTGTTCGGGCATTGGTGGCGCGAAGGCCCGCAATGGCTCAAGGCGGTTATCCGCGAGATGGCGCGCGACACCTCGATTGACCGAACTACGTGCGGCGACTACCTCCAAGCAAACGTCACGAACGATGACCGTACGGAAATCGTCGCGCTTCCCGAAGGCTCGTGGGGCGAGGGCGGCTTTCACTCGATCTGGCTGAACGAACGCACCGTCTGGATGTGGGAGGCGATTTACGAGGCCGAGCGCGAGATCGCCGAGGCGGCTCGTCTTTGCGCCCAAGTTCCCGACGCCTTGCGCCCGCTCCGGCAGGCCGCGCGCGAACTGCTTTTGTTGCAAGCGTCGGACTGGCCGTTTGTCACGTCCACGAACGGCGCGCCGGACTACGCCGAAGCGCGCATCAAGGCGCACCACGTCAACTGTATGCAACTCGCCAAACTCGCCCGCGCGGTCGCGAGCGGCGCGGAAACCGGTGATTCCCCGTGGCGCGTTCTGTCCGAGGTGGAAAAGCGCGACAACCCGTTCCCCGATATAAACCCCGCGTGGTGGACACTAGAGAGCGGAACCGGTGCGCCCGACCGAGCGTAGCGGCTACGTTCCTGCCGTGGCGCGCGTTCTTTTCGATGCGTTCCCTGCGTGGACAAAATCCGCGACCGTCACCGAGGAGCAAAGCGTTACCGTCACAAGAGGCGTTCGCGTCAGCAAGCCGTGCTTGCTGATTCGTATACCTTCTCCCGTTGCGCGCCCTGATCTTGAGGAGAACGAGTTAGTTATAGACATTACGGACGGCGAAACAACTGTGTTTTACGACCACGGACACGAGCATTTAACCCATTTTGACAACCTGAGCCTTGAGGCGCATCTGGAGCAGGTGCGCGCTTACATCGCCGATTTACTAAACGCTGAAATCATCGTGAACTTTGTTTTAGACGACCAGAAAAAGTGGCGAGGAACTTCAATGGGGCGTCCGGGCGATTACGACAATGATGTTTTCGACGTTGGACCGCTCCCTCCCGGCTATTCTTCGCACACGCGCTCGTGGACAGGTTGTTTCGACGCAGACAGAACGAATAATAGCAGTGACGGTTGACTGCGGCTCCGTAACTTCAAGGATCAAACGATATTAAAAAGTGTTGCAGGGGATCGTTTCTCAAAACCGCTACGCTTTCTTGGCGGACAGCGGAACCGATGTGTCCGACAAAGCGTAGCGGATATATTCCCGATAGCGAATTGTTTAACGAATGAGTGACACGAAAAACGAAGCGGTGATGTACGACCTACTTGCCGCCCTCGCCAATAAACCGCCGGACTATTACCGCTTGCCGACGCCGCATCCCTACGATGACGTTTTCGCACACGCACTGCGCCGCTTCCAAAGCCTGGAGGAAACAGAACGCGCCACGTTTTTCGACTGCTTGTCTGATGACGACAGGATCGCGTTGAGAGGGATTGGCGCTCACATGGCGGAAGTTGCGGTACGCCTGCAAAAGCCGGAGTATATCGCGAGCGGCCTTTTAGCAATCGTATTGGGGGATTTTCGTGTCGATTTCCGTGACGATTATATGATTTTGAGTTTGCTATATCGGAGTTGCGAGTTGCTGAACGTTTCGGGACGCGCCGCGTTCGCGGAAGCGGCGCGCTGGGCGACGCCGACAGCACATGATGATCTAATCGAGTTTGCGGAAAAACCGCCGACGATCAAGGCGATGGCCTTTCGTGAAGCCGGAACGGGCGCCGATTTCCACTATCAGCAGGTTTGGTCAACGTCCGGCGACAAGGACGATGCAAGCAACGACGTACCCCGCGACCCGGCGCTTCTTGCGACGCTGGTAGATTCGCTTCGTTCGCAGTTTGAAGGAAACGAAAACAAATGAAAAAGTACGACTGGGACGCGGTTCCCGAAGACGCGATGCCCGCTTTGGCGGGCGATGTTCTGCGCCGGTTCGTGGGCGGCGAGCAGATGACGGTCGCACGGGTTGCGTTCTCGGAGGGCGCGGTTATGGCCCCGCATAAGCACGACAACGAGCAGTTTTCCATCGTGCTTTCCGGCGTGATGGAGTTCACTATCGAGGGCGTTCCGGTTCGCGCCGAAACCGGCGAGGTCGTGCATTTGGCGTCGAACGAAACCCACGGCGCGCGTTCCCTTTCCGGCCCTGCTGTTGTTCTGGACGTGTTCGCGCCGCCGCGCGCCGATTGGGGCGCGCCGAAAGCGTAGGGACAGAAAGACTTGAGACTTGAGTTCTGAGACCTGAGATGGGAGAAAAGAGGCCCCCTAACCCCCAATAAGGGGGGACAAGATAGACCAAGCAACGACGCTCTATCTTGCGGGTTAACTGTTTGACCTTTAGCGAATGGCATTTTCTTGTCCCCCCATTATTGGGGGTTAGGGGGCCATCTTCTCTTCACCTTGTGAAGGTAAACGGCCTCGAAGCGGGTAACTTAGGGGAAGAACCGATTTTTAGCTCGCGGCAATGGCGCCGCTCTTAATCGTCAGTGCGCGGGACGAGCCGTGAGCGTGATTCAAGGGAGCGTGAAGGACGAATGAAAGCGGTTGTTATGGCGGGCGGGGAAGGAACGCGGCTCAGGCCGCTCACTCTGGGGCGGCCCAAACCGCTGGTGCCGGTGCTGAATAAGCCCATCGCCCAGCATATTATCGAGCATTTGAAGCGGGCGGGTATCACCGATATTGTGGTGACCCTTTATTATCTCGCCGAGGAGATACAAAAAGAGTTCGGCGACGGCTCCGAGTACGGCGTTAATTTAATCTATTCGGTCGAGGACACGCCGCTTGGCACGGCAGGATCGGTTAAAAAGGCCGAAGAATTCCTCAAGGACGACACGTTTATTATCGTGTCCGGCGACGCCCTGACCGATATTGACATCCCTAAAGCCCTCGCCTACCACCGCGCGAAAAAATCCGAGGCGACGCTGATTTTGCAACAGGTCGCAAACCCGCTGGAGTTCGGCGTCGTAATGACCGAGCCGGACGGGCGCATCAAGCGTTTCCTGGAAAAGCCGTCGTGGGGCGAGGTGTTCTCCGATATGGTGAACACCGGCATGTATATAATCGAGCCGTCCGTATTTGATTTGATGGAGCCGGGGAAAAGCTACGACTGGTCGCAGGAGATTTTTCCGCGCCTGCTCGATTCCCAGCGCGCGTTGTTCGGGTACTCGCTGGAAGAATACTGGACCGATGTCGGGTCGCTCGATCAGTACCGGCAAGCGCAGTACGAGATGCTCGCCGGGCTGACAAAACTTCCCATCGAGGGCCGTGATATTGGCAACCGCATTTTTGTCGGCGAGGGAACCGAGATTGACCCGGACGCCAAAATTACCGGTCCGGCGATGATCGGGCGCAACTGCCGCATCAAGGCGGGCGCGCATATCGAGGCCGATTCGGTTCTCGGCGACAACGCCATTGTCGAAGAAGGCGCCCTTATCGAAAAGGCGGTTTTGTGGGATTCCGCGTACGTGGGCAAAAACTCCCGCTTGAACGCCTGCACGATCTGCCATCATGTCACGATCAAAGACGGGGCCGAGGTGCAGGAAGGGGCCGTGGTCGGCGACGGTTGCCATATTGACGATAACGCGGTTGTCCGCACGATGGTCAAATTGTGGCCGGACAAGTTTATCGAGGCCAACAGCAACGTCACCGCGAGCCTTATCTGGGGCAAAAAGTACAACGCATCGCTGTTTCGCGGTTTGGGCGTCACCGGCCTATCCAATATCGAACTGACGCCGGAATTCGCCACCAAACTCGGGGCATCGTATGGCGCGTTTTTGAAAAAAGGCGCGACGGTTGTCATGGGCCGGGACGGGCATCCCGCGTCACGTATGCTCAAACGCTCGGTTTTGTCGGGCCTGATCTCGGTCGGTTGCGACATTTTGGATGTGCAAGCGGTTCCGCTTCCCCTGGTTCGCTCGGCTATCCGCTTCAACAACGCGCAGGGCGGCGTCAATGTGCGCGTGGATCCCGATCATCCGCGGTCGGCGATGATCGAGTTTTTCGACAAAAGCGGCATCTACCTGACGACCAACGCCGAGCGCAAGATTGAAACGATCTTCTTCCGCGAGGACTGGGGCCGCACCGACATGGACGAGGTCGGCGCGATTGACTTTGCGCCGCGAACGCTGGAGCAGTACACGCAACTTTTCGCGCGGCAGATACGCGAAAAAGACCTTCAGCGGCGACGCTTCAAGGTGGTCGTGGACTACGCGTACGGGCGTATCGCATCGGTGCTGCCGGATATTTTGGGGCGGATGGGTTGCGACGTGATCGCGCTGAACGCGTACTCGGACTGGGCGCGCGCGCCAAAAACCCGGCAGGATCGCGAAGGCTTGCTTTACAACCTATCCAGCGTAGTTCAAACATTGCACGCGGACCTCGGCGTTTTGTTCCACTCGGACGGTGAGCGCATCAGTCTGGTGGATGAGAAGGGCGCGACTTTGTCCGGCGCGCGGCTTCTGGCGACAATTGCATCCCTTGTCGCGCAAACACGACCCGGCGCCAAAGTCGCGGTTCCGGTTACGGCCCCGTCCGTGATCGAGGCCGTCATGCGCCGCACGAACGGCGTGGTCGCGCGCACGAAAACCGATCCGCGCTTCCTGATGGCGCTGTCCGCATTGCCTGCCGAAAAGGTGGCGATGGCGGGGGATCTGGACGGCGGCTTTTTGTTCCCGGACTTTCATCCGGCTTATGACGGCATGTTCGCGTTTGCGAAAACGCTGGAAATGCTGTCGTGGCTTCAGCGTCCGCTGAGCGAGTTCGCGGCTGAGTTGCCGCCCGTTTTCGTTTCCACCGAACACGTTCCGTGTTCGTGGGACAACAAAGGAAGCGTAATGCGGCGGCTGACGGAAGAATCAAGGAACGCAAAAGGGCGCACGGACCTGATTGACGGGATCAAGTTTACGGATTCCGAACGCGAATGGGCGCTTATTCTTCCGGACGCCTCGGAGCCGGTCTTCCACGTGTACGCCGAGGGCCAAACGCAAACCGATGCGGACGCCCGCGCGCACGGCTATGTGGAGAAAATCGCCGCGATGGTGAACTGAAACCGTGAGGCGACAACGGTAATCATAGAATAAAAAAGCGCGGGCCGCTGATAGCGGCCCGCGCTTTTGTCTTCGGCTGTTTAGCGCTTACCGTCCGCGCGGACGGATCAGGGCGGCGTCCTGCGACGTGAACGCAAAGACGCCGGACGGCGGCGGGACGTCCGCGCGCGCGTCCCGGTAGCGGGCGACAAGCGACAGGTTCGGCGGCTCGTCCCGCTCGAAACTTCCCTCGATGCTGGTGGTGCGGTACGTTTCCGTTGCGCGCGGTAAGCCATCGGCTCCCAGATATACCGTGATCGTGGTCGTGATTTGGACGCCGCTCGCGCCCGCCCCGCGCTGACGACGCCTGCCGTTGTTATCTTGCTCGGATTCGATACGTACGGCCTCGACCGGCTCGCCGTCCACATCGGACTTGCCAAGATACGTGACGCGGTCGGCGGTTTGGTACAGCGAGCGCGGCCCGATCAAAAGCCAGTTGAGCGTTCCGGCCCAATCGTTCCAACCCGCCTGCATCAATCGCGCGCCGAGGTTGGCCGGGTCATCCAAAGCGACGGAGCGGCCTTGCCGCGCGGTTCGGTCGAGAACCGACGCCGTGTCGCCGGTCGCGACCGCGAGCAGGGACTGATTATAGCGCGCCTGCTGGTTCTGTCGCCGCCCGCCCCCGTTCTGGCGTTGCCCCATCGCGGCGGCCTGACGCGCGGCGGCGGCGTTCACGGCGTTCAGCGTCAGCCGCGCCTCGCCGGGACGCTTCACCCAGACCGTGTAAGAAATACTTTGATCGCGCCATTCCACGGGAAGCGGCGGCGCATCGGGCGTTTTCGCGGTTTGCTGAACGCTTAGCGACACATCGGCGGTGTACGACAGCATCCGCTCGTGGGCGCGGGTCCATTTCGCAAGAAGCGCGAGGGCCTGCGGATCCGCGTCTTTGGGGCCGCGCGTGTCGCCGGTGGGAAGCGGCACATCCGGCGGCGTTTTCTCCGCATAACCTGCCGGAGTCGCCTGCGCCCACAGCGTAGCGGGAAGCGTCCGCGCGCCGGTTTGCATACTCGCGTAATTCTCTCGTCGGTACGTGATGCGACTGCCATCGTCGCCCTCGCGCCGGGCGGGTCCGCGTACCACGGTCCATTCTTCAAAAACGAGCGGCAGGCCAGTTTTATCCGCGATCACATACCGCCGCGTTCGGGCGGTGCGTCCGCGTCCGTTCTGCGCGTCGCCGGTTGGGGCTTCCGCCTCGTAAACGGCGTGAGCGGCTACCCCAACGCCGCCTGCGGGCTTGGCGTCGCGCCATGTTCGCCCTTTCACCGTCCAGCCCGTATCGAAAAGCCAGCCCGCCGCGTGCGTGATCGGGGTCACCTGCGCCTGATATAGCGTGGTCGCAAGCGGATCGTCCGGCCCGAACGGAAGCCGGAACGCCTCGCGCGTGGGCGCGGCCTTCGGGCCTTTTTGCTCGAAGCGTGTCACCAAAAGCGTGTCGCCGTTTGAGATCGCGCGCCGCACGATTTTCCCGTTGTTCGCGAGCGTTTCCGTCGCGAGGTTGAGCCGCCGCGCCCGCGTGTCAACGGCGAGCGATTCGGTTCCGTTGTAGACCGTGACTTTGTTGTCCGGTCCGCCGTTCCGGGTCGCGATTTGCCAGGTCGCCGCAAACCGCAATGTCGGCGCGGTCCGGCACGCGTCGCGGGCCGTGAACAAAGCGCGGCGTCCCGCGAGTTCCTGCTCAAACGTCAGTGAAGCGGGAATAGTCGGCGCGGTCGGTATAGCGGACACGGGCGCAATAGCGGACGTTGTTGTCGGTTCCGCAGCAAACGTCTGGCTCGCGCCGAATAAAAGAACAAGCGCGCCAAACGCGCCGATAGTTGTGCAAGAACGACGGAAAAAGGGCGTTGTCGAAACAAGGGGAAACATGATTATCTCCGAACGAACGCGCGGAGGCGTGGGTAGTCTGTGCTACCGACGCAGGGATCATCAGAAAGGTTCAGTTTCCGTTAAGGTCTGCTTCTATTTACGGAGTTAAGAGGCCCCCTAACCCCCAATAATGGGGGGACAAGAGCCTCCCGCCAAAGGTTGAACTGGTAGCCTGTAGGATCACGTGTCGCTGCTGTTTATTCTTGTCCCCCCCTTATTGGGGGTTAGGGGGCCTCTTAACTCCGTAAAATGACCTTGTGCCAAAACCAACGCTACCAAATAATTACGCTCGCAAATCCGCGCCCAGCGCGACCAATGCGGCGCGCACTATTCCCAGCGCGGCCTCTACCTCGCCGTCTTTGAGCGTTCCCGCTTTTGAGCGGAACGTCAGCCGAAGCGTGAGCGCGCGCCGATTTTCGCCCAGGTTCGCGTTCTCGTAAACGTCGCTGAGACGAAGCGATTCCAAAAGCGGCCCCGCCGCCTCGGTCGCCGCGCGCTCGATTTCGATAAAGGCGACCGACGACGCGAATACGGGCGCAAGGTCGCGGGTGACGGCGGGATAGCGGGCGATAGGCGTGTAGCGGACTTGTGTATCGCCGCTCGCGAACCGACTTTGAAGCGCGTCGCCGTTTAGATCGAAAACATACGTGCGGCGCGGCAGGTCGTGATCCGAGACCACAGTTTCGGACAACTCCGCGACGATGCCGACCGCTTCGCCCTGAACGCTCACGCTCGCGGTCCGCCCGCTGTGCGTGAGCGGATGCGCGTCCGGGGCGAACTCGACGCCATCGCGGACGCCTATCGCGCGCAGTAAATCCTCGACCACGCCGCGGGCATAGAAGAAGTCAGCAGGCAGGGCGTCGGGCTTGATCGCCCATGCCTGCCCGACCGCTGAGCCGGAAACCACGCCCGTAACACGTAGTGGTTCGTTATATACGCCTTCGGCTTCCTTGCGATAAACCGGACCGACCTCGAAAACGGCGATGTCCCGGATACCGCCCGCATGGGCGCGGGCGACAATCGCGAGCAAATTCGGCAAAAGCGATGTTCGGAGCGACGACAACTCCTCGGACAACGCGAGACGAAGCGAAACCCGGTGCGCGACCTCATCGTCAGTTGCGAGCGGCGACGGCGCGACGAGGGAATGCGTCAACACGTCCTGCATTCCCGCCCGAACCAGCGCCTCGCGGACGCGAGCGGTGAACACGCCTTTGGGTGAATCCTTGCCGCCGCCCCCCCGCACGGGTGGAAGGGTCTCTGGCAGGTTCGCATAGCCCAGGCCGACGCGCCCGACCTCCTCGGCGATGTCGTCCTCGTTCGTCAGGTCGGGGCGCCACGACGGGATCACGCAATCCAGCGCGCCCGCCGACCGCTCGACCGAAATACCCAGCCGTGTCAGCCCGGCGACCATCGCGTCGCGGTCCACATCCGCGCCGAGCAGTTTGCGAATGCGCTCCACGCGGGCTGTGATGCGGCGCGGCGGCGTTTTCTTGGCGTAGATGTCGGCAAGGCCCGGCACGACCGTTCCGCCCGCGTGTTCGGCAAGGAGAGCGGCGGCGCGTTCGGCGGCGACGGGGACGAGGGCGGGGTCTACAAAACGCTCGAACCGGTACGACGCCTCGGTCGCGAGCGGCAAGCGCTTCGCGGTTCGGCGAATCGAGTACATATCGAAATGGGCGGACTCCAGCAAAATGTTCCGGGTCGCGCCCGTCACCTCGGTCGGACCGCCGCCCATCACGCCCGCAATCGCAATCGGCTTGTCGGCGTCGCAGATACAAAGCGTGCCGGGCGGAAGCGCTCGCTCCGCACCGTCGAGCGTGGTGAGCGTTTCGCCATCGCGGGCTTGTCGGACCACGATCTTGCTGTCCGGCAGAGCGTCCATATCAAAGGCGTGGAGCGGCTGTCCCAACTCCAGCATCACATAGTTGGTAATGTCTACGACATTGTTGACGGGCCGCATCCCCGCCGCCGTGAGCCGGTCCTGCATCCACTGCGGTGATGGGCCGATTGTCACATCGCGGATCACTTTGGCCGCATAGCGCGGGCAATTGTCCGCGTCCTCGACCACCACGCTCACCTGCGCCGCCGCCCAATTTTCGCTATCGGCGTCGGGCGGCATCTTCACGGCTTTCAGCGTCAGCCGCGCATCGGCGGCGGATGCCTCGCGCGCGGTCCCGTAGACGCTCGCCCAGTCACCCCGGTTCGGCGTGATCTTGGTGTACAGCGCAACGCCTGCGGGCGAGTCGAACACCTCTTCGACCTCCAAGCCCGCCATCGTCAGGTCGTCGCAAAACGCTCCTAAACCGGCGTCGTCCGAGGGAACATCAATATACTCGCGCAACCACGCGACAGGAATTTTCATAATTTTTCGTTCTTAACAAAAGCGGCTACCGCTGGGGCGGATCCAGGTTCCAAAGCCAGTCGATAGGGACTTTACCCTGTCGCACCAGAACGCGCCATTCGGCAAGTTGCTTTTCGTGATCGCGCTGTAGCGCTTCAAAGCGCGAAATATTACCCGGCGCGGCAATCATTTTCTTTTGCGCCACGGAGTAACTGGGTTTTGTCCAAACTTCCGCCGCCTGTTTCACATAATACAAGCGCGGCTTGATCCAGAATTTTTCCACCTGGTCCAAATACTGCAACACGACCTTGCGCTCGCCGTGTTCGACCAAACGCCGCGCCAGCAACATAGACGGCCCGAACGAGCCAAGCACAGGCGAACCGGTTGTCGCGCCCGCTTTGAGCAAATACGCTTTGGCGTCCGCGACACGTCCGTCTTGAAGCGCGACAAGTCCCAACACGGCATTCGCGTTATGAACCGTGTCGCCGTCGTTGTACCCGCCGTGGGCGAGATGTTTCAAAGCCTTTGTCGCCCACGCCTTGTCCGCATTCGTGAACACGCGCGGCGGGCGCGGCGACGGCTTGCCTTTGGAAACGGATGGTTTTGTTTGCCCCGCAGAAGCGGTACGCGGTGAGGCGGCTACGCTCGTAAGCGACATAAGAGCCATACAGAGGACGAAAAAGCGGCGGGTCATGCAAATTCTCCTTTGGGCAAGTAGGGGAGCAGGTTCATGTTAGTCAAGCCACCAGACAAAGCGTCCCCCTGGCTCATAGATGAAAATCATCCATGCCGCTATGAAGACTACGATGTGCCACAATAACTGCTTCCTTGTTAGGCTCCGTCGCAGATGAAGCATAAGCGCGCCCCATGTGTACAATCCCCACCCGGCGAACGCTTGAACGTAGTGGGTCAAATGGTACAGCCTTTGATAAAGGGCGTCATAAGCGCAGATATGCTTTGGGTCGTACGCCGTACCGTCCGGCCAATGCCCAAGAATCGCCTCTGCACGATAGGACAACAGGTAGTACGAAATCAAAGGAGCAAGCGGCGTCGCCACAGCCAGAGCGAAACACGCGACCGACGCGAACTTGATCCATCGCATGGGGTATGGCCTCACGGCGTGTCGCCATGCTATCAGCAAAACGGAGGCGATTATCAAGCCCGGCGCAAGGAAGTCAACCGCATCGGTGAACGTAAAGCCCGTAATCGGACTCGCCAAATAGATAAGCCAGGCTATGGCAACGAACGGTAAGCCTATCGCAAGAAGCGGCAGAGCCGGTAGTAAAAACAGCGAACCTATAAGAACGCGTCGAGATACTTTCATCGGTTCAGCCTCGTTCTTTGTCAGCGGCGGTGTTGGTACTTCGCATCGTTTAGTCCATCCACCACCAGAAACGCCCACCGGGTTCATAAAGGAAAATCATCCATGCCGCTACAAAAATGACTACGTGCCATATCAACTGCTTTGTCGTCAGGCTACGCCGCAAATGAAGCATTAAAGCCGCCCACGTAAACAAGCCCCAACCGGCGAACGCTTCCGCTTTACAGTTTACATGAAGCAAAAGGCCCCAAATTGCGTCGTCCTTGCCGATCCATTTAGGGTCGTTTATCATCACGTGCGGCCAATGCCCGATCAACGCTTCCGCCCGAAACGACAAAGCGTACAATGCGATCAGGGGAATCAATGGGGCCAAGATCGCGAATACGAAAGCGGACGCCGAGGCGAACTTGATCCACCGTTCCGGGTAGGGCTTCTTAACATGCCTCCAAACGACCAGGGTAATCGAAACGTTTATCAAGCCCGCAAAGATGAAATCCGGCGCGTCCGTAAACGTGAAGTTTGTAAACGGAGCGATTAAAAAGCCGTACCAAACCACGCAAAGCAACGGAACGGAAAGTAACGCCCCCGTGGCGAGCAAGCGCAAAAACAGCCACTCAAGAGCGTGTCCTACATCTTTGTTGCTGATACTTTTGCCGTTGATACTCATGCTGGCGTCCTCCTCGGTAAAACCTAAAACTGTTGCAGGAACCGCAGGTCACTTTCGAGGAACAGGCGCAGATCGTCCACGCCGTAGCGGAGCATGGGCATTCGGTCTACGCCCAAACCGAATGCAAACCCGGTGTACCGCTCGGTGTCCCAGCCCGCGCGGCGCAGGATGTTTGGGTGAATCAGGCCCGCGCCGCCAAGTTCGAGCCACCGGTCGCCCCACTTGACCGCGACCTCGACGCCCGGTTCGACAAACGGGAAAAAGTCGGGGCGGAACCGCACGGTCACATCCGGGCCGAACATCCCGCGCGCGAACTCGCCCAGCACCCCCTTCAAATCCGCGAGCGAAATGTTCTCGTCCACGGAAAAGCCGTCCACCTGATGGAACGTGTGCGAGTGCGTCGCGTCCACGGCCTCGTAGCGGTAGCACCGGCCCACGGTCGCGATACGAAGCGGGGCCTGCCGCTTTTGCTCGCCGAAGATATGGCCTTGCAGGGCGGTCGTTTGCGTTCGCAAAAGGTGCGTCGGGTCCACGTAAAAGCTCATCTGCTCGTCCATCGCGGGATGATCCGGCGGGTAGTTGAGCCAGTCGAAGTTGAACTCGTAGCCTTCGATGTCCGGGCCGTCCACGAACTCGAAGCCCAACCCGATCAGACTGCGCTTGATGTCCGCGATCGTTTGCGTCAGCGGATGGAGGCGACCTTGCGGGCGGGACCGACCGGGGAGCGTGACATCAATCGTTTCGCTGGCCTCGCGCGCCCGTCGCTCCTCGGTCGTGAGCAGTTCACGGCGGGCGGCGAGCGCGGCCTCGACGCGGGCTTTGGCCTCGTTAAGGGCTTGCCCAAATAGGGGCTTCTGGTCGCTGGGGAGCGACCCGATGCCGCGCAAAAGGCCGGTCAGGCGTCCGGCTTTCCGGCCCAGAAACTCGTTGTCCAACTCGTCCAAGTCTTTGGTCGCGCGCGCGGCCTGGGCGCGCGCGACGGCTTCGGTTTCGACGGTTTTCAGTTCTTCCGTAAGGGGGATTGCTACGTCACTCATAAAAAGATAGGGGGAACAAACGAGAAAAGTGAGAAAAAAGGCCCGCGTGCGCGAAACGCGCGGCGGGCCTTCTGACATTTTTTATGCGCCTGATTTAGGAGGCGCACTGCGGCGTCCGCGCAAATCTTACGCGGTTGTAGAGGGAAGGCCGACCTGCTTGACGAGCGCGTCAAAGCCTTGCGGGTCCACAATCGCCATATCCGACAAGACCTTGCGGTCGAGGGTGACATTGGCGGCGATCAGGGCGGCGATAAACGCCGAGTACGTCGTTCCCGCGTTGCGGCAGGCCGCGCTGATGCGCGTGATCCACAACCGGCGGAAATCGCGCTTTTTGTTGCGGCGGTCACGGTACGCAAAGTTACCGGAACGGGCGACCGCTTCATTGGCTGTTTTGAAAAGGTTTTTTTTGCCGCCAAAGTAACCGGACGCTTGTCCGATAATCTTCTTATGGCGTTTGTGGGTCATTACCCCACGTTTTACACGTGGCATTCTTTGCTCCTTCGGGCGCGGGCTTTTCCTCCCGCCGTTGCATCCCGACGACCAACCCGTTCCGGGCGGTCAATAATTAAGCTGATAGTAGTTAGTTGATGGTTGATAGTCAGAAGGAAACCGGTAAACGCCTTCTCTTGCTATCAACTAAGATCTATAAACTATCAACTTGGTTAAAACTTCGATCCGTACGGCAATTGGCGACCGACCACCTTGTTCTTACCGGGGTCCATGACCGACTCGGCGTACAGGCGGCGCTTCTGGCCAGGCGACTTGCTGATCATCGAGTGGGCGCGGCGGGTGTGGCGGTGCATCAGTTTGCCGGTTCCGGTCTCGTGGAAGCGTTTGACCGCGCTCTTGCGGGTTTTCATCTTAGGCATAGTAGTTTCCTTCGTTTCCTTTCCTCAGAATAGGAGGCGCGCCGCCGGAGCGACCCGCCAAACGGTGCGCGGTTTACGCAAACGTGCTATTGTACCGCACGTTTGCAAGTTGGTCCGCGAAATCGAAAACGGTTTAGAACGGCCCGATGGGAAGAGCGGCGACTTTCGCGGCTCCCTTCGGCGGCGACCAGACAAAGATCCCCGCCGCACTCTGCGGCGTCACCGAAAACTCGGACACGGTTTCCGTAATATCGAACGTGGAACCGGCGTCTTTGCCGTTCAGCGAAAGCCGGGTGAATGCCGCCGTTTGCGGGTCTACCGCAAACGCCATCAACGGCCCGCCCTTGCCCATACCGATGTGAAACGTCTTCGCGCCGCTTGCGGCGTCGTCGGACACTTGAACCGTTCCGCCGCCGAGTTTCAAAACCGCGAGGTCGCCGAACTCTGGCACGCTCGATACCAGACCGCACAGAATACCGAGCGACGGCATATCATCGTTCGCCGCCCGGAACGCGGACAGCGAGCGGACGCGGTACTGGTTGGTGCCGGGGCGGAAGGTCCACGCCTTCAGGCCATCGCCAACCACGAGATACCGCGCGCCCGGCGTTCCGTCCTGATTTAAAACCGCGATCTCGGCGCGGAATTTATCCGGGAACGCGCCCATAACCGTGATGCTTTGCTTGTACGCAATGGTCATACCGCCGCTCACGCCGCTCATGGCAAGCTCGGACTTGACCGCAACGCTTTTGGCGGTCCGAATGCGCGTCACCGCGCGCTTGAACAACGCAAGATCCGCGTCGGTCGGCTCGGTCGGCGCTCCTGGTGTCGCGGCTTTCGCCACCGGCGCATCGGCGGGCGCGGTTGTCGCAGGAACCGTCGCGGGCGGCGCGACCGGAGGCGGCGGCGCATCCTGCGCTATCGCCGCACGTCCGCCGCCCATAATCCCAAACGCCGCCAAAGCGAGCGCGCCGCTTCTCAAAAATGGTTTTGTTTTCATACGCATTTCCACTACAACAACTAGACGACGCAAAAGCGCCCGGCGCGCGTCGCGAACGCGCGCCGGGCGCTTCAAAACCAACTGCGCTGTGTCGGATTACATCCGGACGCGCGCTACCCGCCTGCGGGTGCGGCTTCCGCCGGAGCGGCGACCGCAACCGGAACCGCTTCCACAACGGGGGCGGGCGTCTCGGTCGGCGCGGGCGTTTCCGCAGGACCGCTTCCATTCCCGGATGCGGCGGCGGACCCAACGACATCGCCGATCGTCGCCTGTGCGGGCGCAGAAGGCGCGGCGGGTTTCGGCGCGGGCGTCGGCTTGGGCTTGGGCGCGCCTTCGCGGGCCGGGGCCAGAATCATGATCATCTGACGCCCTTCCATCAGCGCGGGACGCTCCACCACACCCACGGCGGCGGTATTCACGGCCTCGATAATTTTATCGAGGGCCTGGCGCGCGAACTCGGGGTGGCTCATCTCGCGCGACTTGAAGCGCACGGTCACCTTGACCTTGTCGCCGTCGGCCAGGAACTTGACCACGTTCTTGATCTTGAAATCAAGGTCGTGATCGTCCGTCCCGGGGCGCAAGGTCATCCCCTTCATCTCGCTTTGGCGCTGTTTCTTTGCGGTTTCGCGGTCGCGCTTGCCCTGCTCGTACTTGAACTTGCCGTAGTCCATGATCCGGCAAACCGGCGGTTGCGCGGTCGGCGCAACCTCGATCAAGTCCATGTTGCGACTGCGGGCGATATCCATCGCCTCGCGCGGCGTCATCACGCCAAGTTTGGTCCCGACGTCGTCAATCACGAGTATCTCGCGTACGCGGATACGATCATTGACCCGTGGTCCCATATCTCTAAATCGGTCAAACCCTCTTGGGTCGCGGTTGTTTATACCCTGCCTCCTGTGTCGGCGCGGGGAGCCAGGACTACCCTCGTTGTAGCCCGTCGCTTCCCGAAACAAACAACCCCGCCCCGACGCCCTGACTTCAAAAGCCAATACTTTCGGTCGCGGGGTTGTTTGGAAAACGTCTTTTTAACAACACAGTATATCGCGCGCCCGCCAAAACTGTCAAACAAACAAATCGGAACAAGACAATGTTTATTCCGCCGTGACTGCCCGCGCAACGGTCAACGTTGGGGAATCGGAACCGCTTCATTTTTCGCTTGCGGCGGGCGCACTCCAACAAATGGGGCGGCGGCGTCACGCAACAATAAGACGTTGCCGCGCCACTTAGAATCAACCCAGTACGGGTACTCGCCAAGGGCCGCTAAAAGGCTGGACAGGGTTTTGCCATACGGCGACTGCTGCGTCAGTGGCGGCGTCATATAAAGCGTCGTATTGCTTGTTTTGGGCGGCAAAACCGCCATCAGCGAGACGCTTGCGCCCTCCGACACTCGCCAGAAAAACTGCGCCAACTCGTTTGGGTCGTTCAACGCTTCTTTGCTCGCGAGTTCGGGAAGGGGATACGGGGCGGGCTTGTCCGGCTTATTGACGGTGAGCGTGTCCGCGCTTGCGGGCGGAACGTCGTCTCGAAGCTTCCAGAGCGCGGCTACCTTTTTCCGCTGTCTCGCTTCCTCGAACAAGTTTCCAATGTAGCTGTAACCCCCCGGTGTGATACGTAGGATGGGACACAAGCTACCTACAGTATCCGTTCTAAACTTCACGTACGGCAACATAGGAGCCGGGGCATGGTTCGCGGACTGCGCGTAGTCCCATGTTTCGCGCGCGAACTTTTTGCCTACCTCCGGCAAGTCCTTAACAGTAACCTCGATAGAAGCGCCGCGTAGTACGTTAAGACGCTGTTCCGGCGACAATGCCGAGAAGAACGTTTCTAATCCTCCACGCTGTCGGCTCGCTATAACAGGGTCTTTGTAGAACATCGCGCCGATGTCAAAGTTGGACGCTCCCAACTCTTTCTGACGCTCGACCGGAAGTTTAAGCGTTTTTTCGAGCGATGACGCTTGCGCCTCGTAATCGGTTTGCACCTGCGCGGCGATGGGTTCACCCAAACGCGCCAACCCGCCCGGAGAGCGGCGTAGAACGTAAGCGACTTCCGGCCGCGTAGTTATTTCGCCGGTCCGCCGCCAATCCCATGATGCGCCCCGGTAGCTCATCAGCGAGTACAATGCATCGAGAGCGTCGCCGAGAGGTGCGTCGCGCAAAACGACACACAAACGATCCTCACCGTATTCTTTGTTCAGGGATTTAGGCGACGGCGCAGAAAGCGCAACCCCGGTTTGCTCCTGCAACGCTTGAACCGCCTCTTGGAGCGTACAACGCGGCAAAAAAAGCGTCACGCGCTTTTCAAGGCGCGCATCTTCTGCCCGTATCGCGGCGGTCAGGCCCGACGCTTGCGCCGTCGCTATGCCGCCCACAACGCAACTAACCACGCCAAGAATCGCCGCCCCCTTCTGCAGGGGGCGGCTTGAAAGTGTCATTGTCATTTTTGGCATCTCTTTGATCGCGCCCCCACTTACAGGTGCGGCTTAATTGTGATTGCGTAAGGCGTAGTTGACGTGGAGAGCGTGCCGCCAATGGTTGTTGAGGTCTTTGCATCCACTTCGCCCGCAAAAGACGCGCTCCCGCGCGGCGCGCTATACCGGGCGGTTCCCGACAACTTGTCCGCCGTACCTACGGGCTTTTGGTCCGCCGGGGTGATTTTTACCGTTTGACCCGGCATAACGTTGAAGGTGTCCGTCCCGTTTGCCGCCTGCCGCGAGGTTTCGGTTGGGTCATTCTGCCATGGAGCGAGGATTTTGGCGTTCGCCCTGCCGATTTTATAAGGAAGGATGCTGAACGACCACTTCACCGTGCCGCTAAACCCAGCTGAGAGAGTAATGCTCATGTCGCCCTCTTCACAAGGAACGGAACAGATCCCGTCGAGGTCCCCATTGTACTCGTCTCCGGGAAACGGGGCGGCGAGCGTTGCAGATTTGCTCGCCGTTTGCGCCATCGCCTGAGCGCTTGTTAAAAGAGTGACCCCGCAAGCCAAAGCCGCAACAAACAAAATATTACGCATATACTACTCCAAAACAGTTGACGGGCGTATACGCGGTTGACGGGCGTATACGCGGTTGACGGGCGTATACGCGGTTGACGGGCGTATACG
>CAXUMS010000006.1:0-15707 GCA_964252165.1 uncultured Armatimonadaceae bacterium | reverse complement strand
CGGTTGACAAAAAACAATACCAAAATGTCGCGATTCTTGTCAAGCGTTTTCTGTCGTGACGCGGTTTTTCCATTGGGGCGTCGCTTCACCTGTCGCCTGAGCGCGGCAGGTATACTGTTGGGGGACTTTTCCTTTGGAGCAGAAAACCGCATGAACAAGAGAACAATAGAAGACGTGGACGTTGCCGGAAGACGCGTTCTGGTGCGCGTCGATTTTAACGTGCCGCAGGACGACGCGGGCGCAATCACGGATGACAAACGAATTACCGCCGCGCTTCCGACCATTCAATACTTATTGGACAAAAACGCCGCCGTTATTTTAATGAGCCATATGGGCCGACCGAAGGGGAAAATCGCGCCCAAGTACACGCTCAAACCCGCCGCGCATCGGCTTTCCGAACTGATCGGTCGCGATGTGATTCTCGCCTCCGCAACCCCGGAGGACCCGCTTGGTATCGCCGAGGCGCAAGCCGCCGCCCAACCGGGCGCGGTCGTGATGCTGGAAAATACGCGCTTCACTGAAGGCGAAGAGGCCAACGACCCGGCCCTCGCCGCGCGGCTCGCCACTCTTGCCGATGTGTATGTCAATGACGCGTTCGGGGCGGCCCACCGCGCCCACGCCTCCACCGAGGGCGTTGCGACGGTGGTCAAAGCCGCAGGCAAACCCGCTGTCGCGGGCGTTTTGATGCGAAAAGAGATTGACTTTCTGGGCGGCGCGCTTGCGTCCCCCCGCCGTCCGTTCGTCGCGATTTTGGGCGGCGCGAAGGTCAAGGACAAAATTCCGGTCATCGAAAGCCTTTTGCCGCAGGTGGACAAACTCCTGATTGGCGGCGGTATGGCGTACACGTTCTACAAGGCGAACGGTTTGGAGATCGGCAAAAGCCTTTTAGATGAAGCGTCGCTCGACTTTTGCAAGCGCGTACTGACCGAAGGGCATGGCAAGATCGAGTTGCCCAACGATTGCGTGGTCGCGCCGCGTTTCGAGAACGACGCTCCGGCGACTACGGTTCATGTCGCCCGCATTCCCGCCGATCAGGAAGGCCTCGACATCGGCCCGGAAACCATCGCCCGCTTCGCCGACATCATCACGACCGCCCAGACCGTGATCTGGAACGGCCCGATGGGCGTGTTCGAGATGCCTAACTTCGCCAAAGGCACCATCGCTATCGCCGATGCCCTCGCCCGCGCGACCGAGAACGGCGCAACCACGATTGTCGGCGGCGGCGACTCCGCCGCCGCCGTGGAGCAATTCGGCTTCGCCGACCGCATGAGCCATATCTCTACCGGCGGCGGGGCGAGCCTCGAATTTTTAGAAGGCAAACCGCTTCCGGGCGTGGTCGCCCTCGACGACAAGTAACCGCTACGGGGAAGAGATATTAACCACAAAGACACAAAGGACACAAAGTTCAGAAGGGAAAACAAAAAGTAATCATGCTTTTAACTTTTTCTCTTCTTTGTGTCCTTTGTGTCTTTGTGGTTAATATCTCTTCCTCGTGTCAATCAGAAAGATAAGAATTTGGGTTTGCTGACTCGCCCGTCTTCCGCCGTTTTGCCGCCGTATCCGCCCCGGCCCCGGCGCAAGCCGGGCGCGGAGCCGTCGCTGGATTGGCGCGTTAAGGCCGCGGTCGCTTTTTTGGGAGCGCGGCGCGTGGTTGCAAGAGGCGGCTTGCGTCGCCGATTGGAACTTACCGGTCTGACGTGGGATGAGATTGCGCCGGTTCTTGGTCGTATCCGCACCATCAATGGCTGGGCGCGGACATGGCGCCGCGAGGCCGAGGCGAGCGAAGGGAGCGGCGACTTCCGCCGCGCGGCGGCGCAGGCGTTTCTGGGGCAGATTATTCTGTCGCCGTTCCATAAGGAAAAAGTCCCTCTGCTCGCGCTTTTGCGCCGTTGCCATATCCGGGAACGGCAGGCGCAGAACGGCGTTCGGTTTGAGCGTTTGGTTTTAGCGGGCGGGCGAATGATCGGCTACCGCGAAACGCCGCTCCACGCTTCCAAGCCCCCCGTGCTTTTGCTTCCGCCGCTCGCGTCCGTCAAGGAAGAACTCACGCTTTTAGGCGATCCGCTTCTTGCCGCGGGCCATCCGGTTCTACGCTTCGACCTGCCCGGTCAGGGAGAATCGCCCGCCCCGCTTCGCATCAACGCCGAGCGGCTTTTGATCGAGGCCCTGGATGAGGCGGGCGTTTCCGCGCAAAACGGGTGCTTTGTGGGCGGTATCAGTTTGGGCGCGTACTTCGCTTTGCGGCTTGCCGGTGCGGACCGGGCGCGCGTACGGGGCGTTTTCGGCGTTTCGCCGCCCGCCATCATCACGCCCGAACAATGGAGCAGGCAGGACGAGATTATCTGGCAGTACCTCGATCTGTACTTCGCCGCCGACACGCGCGCCGAAACCCGCGAGATCGGCCTTTCGATGACGCTCGATGATGTCATTTCCGATGTGACGTGTCCGGTTTTGCTGTACCACGCGCGCCATGATCCCATTTCGCTTCCCGATGTCGCCAAACGCTATCAAACCGCTCTGTCGCACGCGCCGCTGACCGATCAAACCATCAACGACTGGCACGGCTGTATTCTGCATCTGCAAAACCCCATCGCCCCCGAAGTCGCCGCGTGGTGCGACCGCGTGACCGCGCAAAACGATTCCGTTCCATCTAACGTCGCCGCCTCCGCCCCCGTGTAACCGCAGGAATTGACGGGAACGTCGGCGAATGAGGGACGCGGCGGCGTCGTTGTTTACAACGCTTGCAACCCAAAAGGACAAACTAAATTGCTCGCAAACCAAGCGGCCCGGCGGCCCATTATCGCCGGAAACTGGAAAATGAACAAAGGCACGGCGCGCGAGGCGACCGATCTTGTCAATGAACTGCTCGTAACGCTCACCGACGGCGCAAATGCGGATGTGGTCATCTGCCCGCCGTTCACGTCGCTTCACGCCGCAGGGCAGGCTATCGGCGGAAAAGGCGACACGCTCGCTCTCGGCGCGCAGGACGTGTACTGGAAAAACAGCGGCGCGTACACCGGTCAAGTATCGCCGCCGATGCTCCTTGATCTGGGCGTCAAATACGTGATTCTGGGTCATTCCGAACGCCGGGGGCGCTTTGGCGTCGCCGAACTCGACTTTACCGAAGGCATCCTCAAACACTTCGGCGAAACCGATGCGACCGTGAACCGCAAAGCCATCGCTGCGGTCGAGGCCGGGCTGATCCCCCTTATCTGTGTCGGGGAAACGCTCGCCGAGCGCGACGACAACGAAACGGACGCCACGATTGTCGCTCAGGTCGAGGCCGCGCTGGACGGCTTTTCCGCCGAGCAGGCGGGCGCGCTCGTGTTCGCGTACGAGCCGGTTTGGGCGATTGGAACCGGCAAAACGTGTAGCGCGCACGAGGCCGGGCGCGTATGCGGCTTGATCCGCGAAACCGTGGGAACCGTTTTCGACGCCTCGGCGGCGCGGTCGGTGCGAATTCAATACGGCGGCTCGATGAAGGCGGACAACGCGCCCGATCTATTGTCCCAGCCCGATATTGACGGCGGCTTGATCGGCGGGGCGGCGTTAAAAGCGGCTGATTTCGCGGCGATTATCCGCGCGACGGCGGAAGCCAAAAGCGCGCCTGCGTAAAGGGCGCGCCGCGTAGGATACAATGACACCGACGCGGCGGGCGGGAACGCCCGCGCTTGCGCCGCTTTATTTCGCCATTCTCTTTATCAACTACCTCTCAATCAAACACGAACAAAGAACGAAAGGGTTCTATTTTATGCGTTTACGAAAAAAAGAAATCCGCGTCCAGCGCAAGCGCCAGGCGGATCGTTGGAAACTCGCCCATCCCGGCGTCGCCGTCGCCGGAGCGACCGCAACCCCCGCCGCCGCGACAGGCCGCGCGGGCGCGGGCGGCACGAGCGGTCGCGCCGGAGCCGCCGCGCCGCGTCCCGCCCGCGAGCGCAACAGCGGTCCGAACGCGCCGCGCGACAACCGCGACCGCGAGCCGCGACGCCAACAGAACAGCGCGCCCGCCGCCCCTGCCGCCGCTCCCGCTCCGACGCCGGAAGGGTAAATCGGTTCGCGCGACGAAACTTGCGCAAAGCCGCCGCTCCTTTTCGCGGGGCGGCGGCCCATTGTGAAGTGAGGATAAAACCGAGATGGATGTCGCCGCCGTAGGGTCCGGGGACCGTTACCCGCAGGTTCAACAACACAGTTCGGAACTGATCCGGTTCCGTGACGAGCGTCGCTCGCTTGTGTTCGCGCTGCAAGGCGGCGAAACAATCGAGGGATCGGTGCGCTGGTTCGACGATCACACAATCCATATCGTGACCGCCGACCGCGACGAACTCACCGTTTACAAACACGCCGTTTTGTACTACAAAGCCAAGCCTGCGTAGCGCCGGTTCGCCCGTAATGCAACCACAAACAAAAAAGGGAACGGCATCACGCCGTTCCCTTTTTTGTTTGTGGTTGCATTACATCGCAAGATAAATATTGTGCGTCGCCGCGTAGCCGGAACCGCTTTTCGATACATTCAAAACGAGGCGCGAGCCGCCCTCGTTGTAGATGCCGTCGTTGGCGTTTCGGACGGTTCGGGTTCCGCGCGTGTTATAGGGCGCCTGGGCGAGAACCGTGTCGCTTAGGGTGTCATCAAAGAAAAACTGCGACGTAAACTCATACGTCTGCGAGCCGGAGGCGGCTTTGCGTACCTTGAAGTGGATATGCACCGCCCGGCCCTGGTACCAACCGGGGTAGATCGTTTGGAAGTTTACCGCCCCGCTCGCGTCCGTGACCTGGTAGCCGCGCAGGAACTTCTGGCCCGTGGTGTCCTCGCTTTGAATGCCGCCGCCCGCCTCGTCCGAGTACGCGCCGACCGCGTCGGTATGCCACACATCCACCTGCGCGCCTGCAAACGCCGCGACGGTCGCGCCGGAGAGCATATAAACATTCACCGCGAGCGCAAAGGGCGCGCCATTGATCACCGAGGCGCGCGTGGTGTCCCCCAGCAGGTTTGAGCGGTTCAAGCCCTCGTCCACAAAAAACGGTCCTTCGGTGAGTTCCGGCGTCGCCACCGCAACGCCCGGCGACGCACTGGGCGACGCTACGGGAGACGGGGAAACCCACGGAGAAGGGGAGACGGTAACGACAGGGGTAACGCTTGCCCCATCCGAGCCGCCGCTACCGCACCCCGCCCCAACTACGCCCGCGAACAAACTCACGCCCGCGCCGCCAAGTAGCGCAAGGGCTTCTTTCCGGCTATAAACACGTCCCACCGGCAGATCATCGTCATGCATTTTACTTACCTCCAGTACAAGATCGTAGCGATGCGCGGGCTTAATTACTCCTGAAACGACAAATCCCGCGCGTCAGCCTGAAAACAGCATACGGAACCAACCTGAAGATAATCTGAAAAGGCCAAGCGGGATAACAGTTAGTTTTCCTTTGTTTTCGTTGACGCTGTGCGTTCCGCCGTGCTATCCTTAACCCGGCGCGACGCGCGCCCCGGCGACGGTTACGCGTCGCCGCTCGTCTACTCCATATTAAACAAACGGATATTTTCAACATGGCTAACTACACGCCGCTCCGCTGGGGCGTTCTGGGCGCAGGCTCTATCGCCAAACGCTTTTGCGATGACGCATCGCCGCTCAATGGACATAAATTTCAAGCGGTCGGTTCGCGCGATCAGGCGAAAGCCGATGCGTTCGCCGACAAATACCAAATGCCCGACCGGCACAACTCGTATGAGGCCCTTGTCGCCAATCCCAATGTGGATGTCATCTATGTCGCGACCCCGCACAACTTTCACAAGGAACACGCGCTTCTCGCGCTCGATGCGGGTAAGGCCGTTTTGTGCGAAAAGCCCTTCACGATCAACCGGGGCGAGGCCGAGGTCGTGGTCGCCCGCGCCCGCGAAAAGAACCTGTTCCTGATGGAGGGAATGTGGTCGCGCTGTTTCCCCGCCATGGCGAAGGTCCGCGAACTCGTCAAAGACGGCGTGATAGGCGAGCCGCGTATGCTACAGGCCGACTTCGGCTTCCGGTCCGGCGTCAATCCCGAAGGCCGCCTGTTCAACCTCGCGCTTGGCGGCGGCGGTTTGATGGATGTCGGCGTGTACTGCGTTTCGCTCGCCTCGATGTTCTTCGGCGAGCCGTCCCGTATCGCGTCGCTTGCCACTATCGGCGAAACCGGCGTGGACGAGCAGGCCGGGATGCTGTTGGGCTACGAGAACGGCGCGCTTTCCGTTTTGTCCACCGCAATCCGCACCAACACGCCCCACGAGGCCGTTTTGATGGGAACGGACGGGCATCTCAAGATCGCCGGGCCGTGGTGGAAACCGGCTAAGGTTATCGCGAAGGGCGAAACGTACGACTTCCCGATGGACGGCGGCGGTTTCCAATACGAGGCCGAACATGTCGCCGAGTGCCTGCGTCAGGGCTTGACCGAGTCACCTCTGATGCCGCTGGATGAAACCCTGTCCATCATGGGAACCCTGGACGCCCTGCGCGCCCAGTTCGGCATCAAATACCCGATGGAGTAGATTTAAGAAAGCCAGAGAGTTGATAGCGAGAAAGCAAGAAAGTCAGACCTGACGATGCCGTAAGGCATTTTCCTCTGACTTTCTTGCTCTCTTGCTATCAACTCTCTGGCTCTGCGTAACGAAGTGGAGCAGTTATAACAAATGCCTATTGAATACGGACACGTTCCCGGTGTGGACAAGCCTATCTCGCGGTTGGTGCAGGGAATTATTCAGGTGCCGGGCGAGGAAGCCACCGGTTTCGCCCTTCTCGATGCGGTCTTCGAGCAGGGGATCAATGCGGTTGACACGGCCCACATTTACGGCGCCAAAGACGCCTTTCTGGGAAAGTGGATCAGCAGTCGCAACATCCGCGATAAAGTCGTGGTTCTCGCCAAAGGGTCGCACCACAACGATGTGCGCCAGCGCGTCACGCCGTACGATATTGGGTCGGATTTGCACGACACGCTCGCGCGCATGAAAACCGATTACATTGACCTGTACGTGTTGCACCGCGACGATCCATCCTACCCGGTCGAGCCGATTGTGGACGCCCTGAACCAGTTCAAGAACGAGGGCAAGATCAAAGCGTTCGGCGGGTCGAACTGGACCACGGAGCGTTTGCAGGCCGCGTACGACTACGCGACCGCAAGCGGGCAAACGCCGTTCGCGGTCTCGTCGCCGAACTTCTCGATGGCCGAGCAGGTCAAGGAACCGTGGGACAACTGCGTCACCATCAGCGGGCCGAAAAACGAACCCGCCCGGCAGTGGTACGCCGAGCGCAAGATGCCCTTGTTCACGTGGTCCAGCATGGCGGGGGGCTTCCTGACCGGCAAGTTCCGCCGCGACGACGACTTCTCCAAGTACACGGACTACCACGACAAACTCGCGGTTCAGTGTTACTGCTACCCGCAAAACTTCGACCGGGTGGAGCGGGCGGAAGAACTCGCCAAAGAAAAGGGCCTGACCGTCGCGCAAATCGCGGTCGCGTATATCCTGTCGTACCCGCTCGATATTTTCGCCCTTGTCGGGGCCGCAAGCCCGGAAGAATGTAAGAAGAACATCGAGGCCGCAAGCGTCAAACTAACGCCCGGCGAACTCGCCTACCTCGACCTGCGCGCGGACAGCGTCGCCTGACGATTTTTGGCTCAAAACCAAATTAACCGTAACCAAAGCCCGCGTTCGCGTGACAAACTAACAGAAAATTGTCACGCGGCGCGGCGTTTTTGCGTATAGACTTGGGTCGTTCGCGTTTTTCGCGCGTCGCTTCCCTTTGTATTAACTTTAAATAATTGATGAGGATGAATCTTTTTATGGTTCTTGATGCTAAATTTCGGCGGTCGGCGACGCTTGCCGCCGCCTTGCTTGCCGCTCTCGGTCTTGCGGGCGTCCGGTTGGTTCGCGCCGCCGAACCCGTGGCTCCCAAAGCCGCCGACACAATCGCCGCGCCCAAAGCCGCCGACACAATCGCCGCGACCAAACCCGCGCGGCTTGATTACAAAATTACCACTCTCGATAACGGCCTGAAGTTGATCACGCTGGAAGACCGCAACGCGCCGGTTGTCACCGTACAGTTGTGGTACCGGGCGGGCAGCAAGGATGAGGCGGTCGGCAAGGCCGGGTTCGCCCACATGTTCGAGCATATTATGTTCAAAGGCTCGAAAAATGTGGCCCTCAACGAGTACACCAAACTCATCGAGCAGATCGGCGGCGAGTACAACGCGAACACAAGCTTTGACCGCACGATGTTCTACGAAACCATCCCCTCGAACGCGCTGGATCGCGTTTTGTTCCTGGAAGCCGACCGCATGGCGGGCTTGACCGTGGACGACGCCAATGTGAAATCCGAGCGCGACGTGGTCAAGGAAGAGCATCGTCTGCGTGTGGAGAACGCGCCGTACGGGGCGCTTCTCGAAAATATTCAAAAGCAGTCGTACCCGGAAGGTCACCCGTACCGTCATACCACGATTGGCATTATGGAAGATCTGGACCGGGCCGGAACCGCCGACATCAAGGCGTTCCACGACGAGTACTACAAGCCGGACAATGCGACGATGGTTCTGGTCGGCGATTTCAAAACCGCCGACGCTGTCGCGCGGGTGAAAAAATACTTCGGCGCGATCCCGAAATCCGCGACCGGCAAGTTCACGCGCTATTCGGTTCCGGCAGGCGAGCAGACCAAAGAAACGCGGGCGACGTACTACGATAAACTCGCGCCGCTCCCGCTTGTCGGGATGGCGTACGCCCTGCCCACGCCCGCCTCGCCGGACTACCCGGCCTTTGGCGTGATCTCGCAAATCCTATCCGCAGGGCAATCGTCGCGCTTGTACCGCTCGCTCGTGCGCGACAAGCAGGTCGCGGTCGCCGCGCAGGGGCAGTCGCTCGATCTGCTTCTGGGCGGCGCGTACTTCTTCTTCGGCGTCGCGAATGTGGGCAAAGGTCCCGCCGATGTCGAAAACGCCCTGCAAGCCGAGGTGGACAAACTGCGAAACCAACCCGTTTCTCAGGGCGAACTCACCAAAGCCAAAAATCAAGTCCTGACCGCGCTCGTGTTCGGGCGCTTGTCCACCCAGCAAAGAGCCGACGCTCTGGGCGAAGCGGACCTTTTGTACGGCACGCCCGAAGAGGCCAATAGCGACTACGAGAAAATCGCCGCGATCACCGCCGCCGATATTCAGCGCGTCGCGCAAAAATACTTCGCCCCGACCCGCCGCAACGTGTTCTACGTCCTCCCGCAAAAAGGCGATGCGCCCAAGCCCGCCACGGTTGGAGCCGCCACGTCTACGCCGTCCGCCGCGACCGAAAGCAAATAATCTTGACTAACACAACCTCTGATAAACGTATTTTTCTAACTCTTGCGGCTCTGCTTCCCGCCGCCGTGGTTCTCGCCGTTGTCGCCGCCACGCCCCGGTCCGCGCAGGCGCAGGGGGCGTCGCCGATCCCGCCGCTCGCCGCGCCGCAGTCCGTGCGCCTGCCTAAAATCACCGAGAAAACGCTCGCGAACGGAATGCGCCTTGTGGTCCTGGAAGACCATCGTCAGCCCGCCGTATGGATGCGGCTCGCCCTTCCCGCCGGTTCGGTCCGTGACCCCAAAGGCAAAACCGGAACCGCCGAGGCGGTCGCCGCGCTCCTTGTCAAAGGAACCGCGACCCGAAACGAGGCGCAGATCGCCGACACCGTAGACGGTTTGGGCGCGACGCTCGGGGCGGACGCCGACGCGGACTTTATCACCGTTTCCGCGAACGGTCTTTCTGCGTACACGGATACGCTGATGGGCCTTCTCGCCGATGTCACGGTTCGGCCCACCTTCCCCACGCAGGAAACAGCGCTGTACAAAACGCAGGCGATTGGCGGTATCCGGTCCGCGCTCGCCTCCGCCGATACGCTCGCCTCCGCCGCGCTCGCCCGCGAAGTCTACGGCGCGCACCCGTACGGCAACTTCGCGACCGGCATGGCGGAAACGATTAACTCGCTCACCCCGGCGGATTTGAAAACGTTCCATGACGCCTACTTCGCGCCCAATGTCGCGACCCTGTTTGTCGTGGGCGATTTGTCCGCAGGGGATGCGGAAAAGAAGGCCCTCGCCGCGTTTGCGGGTTGGTCCCAAAAGACCGTCGCGCCCGCGCCCGCCGCGCCAATTCGCTTGCAAGGCGCAACCGGAAGCAAGCCGCGTATCGTGATTATTGATCGGCCCGGAGCCGCGCAAACGTCGGTTCAGATTGGTACGCTTTCGACCGGCTACAACGACCCCGACCGCATTCCGGCGCAGATCGCGACCCTGGTTTTGGGGGCGGGCCAGTTTGAAGGACGGCTGATGTAGGAAATCCGTGTCAAGCGCGGTTTGACCTACGGGGCGGCGTCGGGCTTTACGCGAAATAAGGACGCGGGTTTGTTCACCATCGGTACGTTTACCAAGAACGCCTCCACCGGCGAGGTCGTTCGTATCGCGTTGGACGAAGCCGCAAAACTGACGCAAACCCCGCCCGGCGCTTCCGAACTCGCCGACCGCAAGGCGCTTGCGACCGGTTCAACCTCGGTTCGGATGGCTACCCCGGATGGCGTGCTGGGCGTTCTGATGCCCGCCGTACTCAAAGGCGATGGCGCCGCCTCAATCAACACCGTTTTGGCGCGTATTCAAGCCGTGACGCCCGCTGACGTGCAAAAGGCGATCAGCGGCGCGTCGCTGAACAACGCCGCAACCGTCGTGCTGGTCGGCGACGCCAAAGAAATTCGCCCGCAGGTCGAAGCGTTCGGCCCGGTCACGGTAATCGCCGCGGACCAGTTGGACCTGGAATCCCCCAATCTGCAAAAAGCCGCTCAGGCCGCACCGTCCGCTGTCCCCGCCGCGTCCCCGGAAGCCGCGAACGCAGGCAAAGCGGTGTTGGACGCCGCGATCAAAGCGCACGGCGGCGACGCGTTCTTGAACGTTAAATCGCTGAAGGCGACCGGTAAAGGCGAGTTGTCGCCGCCCGGTCAAGCGGGCTTCAAAATCCCGCTCGATGCGATAACGTTCACCGCCGTTTCGCCGGACAAGTCCCGATTGGACCTGAAATCGAGTTTTGGCGATTTCGCGTTCGCCAGCATGGGCGGGACGCAGGGCGGCTGGATTTCGGTCGCTGGAAACATTCAGGACCTGTCGGCGGCGCAATCGTCGTCGTCGGACCCGACCGCATTCCTGCGCGCCGCCGCCAAGAACAACTACGAGTCCACTCCAATTACGGACGCTGTCCCGGTCGTTTCCCCGGACGGCAAAACGCTCAAAGGAATCGCGGTCAAGAACGACAAGGGCGGCATCACGCAAATCTATGTCGAGGCGGACACGAACCTGGTGCGCCGTATCACCGCCAAAACCCCGGCGGGCGATGCGACCACGTTCTTAGCCAACTACAAGGAGTTCGACGGCTTGCAACTGCCCACGAAAATGGAAGTGAAACAAGGCGGCAATGACTTCCTGACGCTGACCTTCGACACATTCGAGGTCAACAAGCCCGTGGACGACGCCGTTTTCGCTAAGCCGAAAACGCCGTAGTACGCGCTCTCTCGCAAATCACGCAAACAAAACGCCGCGCCTTTCTTGACGGAAGGCGCGGCGTTTTGTTTATAGCGCGGGTGAAAAGTTAACGAGGGGCTAAAGCCCGCTCGCTAAGCGGCGCGGCGCCTCCATCCCGCTGAAGCGGGAAGCCGAGTGAGTAAAACGTTCGGCGGTTTCAAACCGTCCCAAGCCACGTTAAACGGAAGACAAACCTGCAACACGAGCCGTTTCCGCTTCCCGCTTATGCACTTTGATGATTTAATTCGGTAATGGCTCTGGCTTCGTTTTGGCTTCGTTTTTGTTCCCATTTGGCGGTCGGTTCTTGCGGGAACGTGACTTAAAAAGCGGCGTCGGAAGCTGTGCGAAACACCCCGAAGAGGCGCGGACGCCATTACCGGATTAAATTGTCAAAGTGCATTAGCCCCTCGTAAAAATGCCCTCATGCTACATGGTTAACACGGTTAAACGGTAAAATGCAAAGCGTGACCCAGAACGCCGCCCCGCCGCTTGCCGCTTACCTGAAAACGCCTGCATGGGCCGCTCTTGCTGGGCGCGCAGGAGCCGCCAATGACGCGCCGGACGCCGATGTCGTGTTGGGCGCCCGGGCGCGGCTTGCCCGAAATGTCGCCCGCTACCCATTCCCCAACCGGGCGAGCGAACTCGATGCGCGCCGGGTCGCGTCGGAAATTCGTCGCGCCGCCCTCGCCGACACGGAGCGACTTGCGGACCTGTCGCCGGTCGCGGTGGGCGCGCTGTCGCCGCGCGACCGGGCGGAACTCGTGGATGCGCGCCGTATCTCACCGGATCTCGCGGACGGCGCATCGGCGGAACGCTACGCACTTTTGGACGAAACCGGCGCATTGTCGGTTTTCATCAACGAAGAAGATCATATTCGCATCCAGGCGCTCGCGGGCGGGGCCGCGCTCGGCGTCGCGCTCGCCTCCGCCCACGACGCCGACGCAAGGCTCGCCCGCCGTCTCACGTACGCCCGCGATGCCGACCGATGGGGCTATCTGACCGCCTCGCTTGGCAATGTGGGAACCGGTTTGCGCTTGTCCGCTCTCGTTCACCTGCCCGCCCTCGTTTTTCTGGGACGGGCGCGGGCGACTCTTGCCGCCGCCCACGATCTGGATATTTCCCTGCGCGGCGCGCACGGCGAGCATTCCGACCCATCCGGCGACCTGTACCAGATCTCGAACGCCGTCACGTTCGGGCGCACCAACGAGCAAATCGCCGGACGCGTGCGCGCCGTGGTCACGTACCTCGTCCATGCCGAGCGCGACGCCCGCGCGGTTGTCGCGCGGGATCACGCGGACAAGGCGTATCAGGCGGCGCGAACCGCGTGGGTGACAATCGAGCAAGCCGACCGTTTAAGCGCCCCGGACGCCCTTGATCTGCTATCCGCCCTGCGCCTTGCCGCCGCCTGCGCGCTCGCATCCGCGCCCGCCCCGCAAACGTTCGCGCTTTTGGTCGCAGACCTACGAACCGGGGCGGGCCTCGCCTCGCCCGCGTACGGAAGTATGGAACCCACATCTGTCCGCGACGCGATCCAGCGGCCCGCGAAAATCCGCTCGGTCCTCCGCGATGCGTACCGAACCACCGGCGCGCCGTAGCCGCGAAACAAGGTAAACCGCCAACATGACGCCTTTGTGGAAAACAACCGCGCGAACGTGGGCCGACACCGGCCCGAACGGTGAAACGCTGATCTACGATGTGGATCGCTTGTGGCGTTTATCCGCCGACCTGCCCGTAGTTTCCATTCCGCTCGCCCAAGTCGAATCGGAATTGGACTACCCGTATCAATGGTTCAAAACCGCCAAGCCGTCGCCGCGCGCGGTCGCGGTTCACGCCCGCCGCATCTACGAGGCCGACCTTTCGTTTCCGATTATCCTTTCCGCGCGCGGCTTGGTCATGGACGGCATTCATCGCATCGCCCGCGCCTGGCTGGAAGGGCGCACCGAGATAAACGCCGTGCAGTTCGCCACGGACCCCCAACCCGACCAAATCATCCCCAACGCCTAACTTGTAAACGCCGCGTTCCACCGCTCCAATGGGCGGGAGGGTTTCGTTTGCGTTACAAGGTACAATAAACGTATTACACAGGCCGCGCCTCCGGTTCTCCGGTGCGCCGCCTATCCGTATTTCATCTATAAACGCCGCATCCTTCGGAACGCAAACCACGGATAAAGCGTTTAATAAACGAGACTTAACAAAACGAATTGCTCGGCAACGAAAGACCGAACTTGCGCTCAAACGCGAGTGGGGAACGTTCTTTCCTCAAGGGATTATCTAAACAACCATGTGGCAACGATTTACAGAGCGCGCTCGCCGCGTGGTCTTCTTCGCACAAGAAGAGGCCGGGCGTTTGGGCGAAAACTATGTTTCTACCGAGCATTTATTGCTCGGTCTGGTACGCGAAAATGACAGCGTCGCCGCCCGGATTTTGGACCGCATCGGCGTTTCTTTAGGGCGCGTTCGGTCCGAGATCGAGAGGCAGGTCGCGCGCGGCGATGGTCGTCTGGGCCAGGATATGCAGCTGACGCCGCGCGCCAAGCGGGTGATTGATCTTGCCTACGACGAGGCGCGTCAGCTCAACAACAACTATATCGGGACGGAACACCTGCTTCTCGGCCTGATTCGCGAGGGCGAGGGACTTGCGGGCCGCGTCCTCAACAAACTGGGCGTGGATCTGGAGCGCACCCGGCGTGAGGTTATGCAGTTGCAGGACGCCGAGCCTTCCGGGACGGCGGCGGGAAGCGGCGAAAAAGGAAGCGCAAGCGGCGGCGGGGGACGACAATCCCAGCGCTCGCGTACGCCCACCCTGGATGAGTTCGGGCGCGATTTGACCGAGTACGCCCGCAACGACAAACTCGATCCCGTTGTGGGCCGCGCGTCGGAAATCGAGCGCGTGGTGCAGATTTTGTCGCGCCGCACCAAGAACAATCCGGTTCTGGTCGGCGAACCGGGCGTTGGCAAAACCGCTATCGCCGAGGGTTTGGCCCTTCGCATTATCGAGCAGGATGTGCCGGAAATGCTCAAGGACAAGCGGATCGTGTCGCTCGACCTTGCCGGGCTTGTCGCCGGAACCAAGTACCGGGGCGAGTTCGAGGAGCGCATGAAGCGCGTGATGGAAGAAGTCCGCAAGGCCGCCGGTGAGGTAATCTTGTTTGTGGACGAACTCCACACCCTGGTCGGGGCCGGGGCCGCCGAGGGCGCGATTGACGCGTCCAACATCATGAAGCCCGCCCTGTCGCGCGGCGAACTGCAGTGCATCGGCGCGACCACGCTCGACGAGTACCGCAAGTACATCGAGCGCGACGCCGCCCTGGCCCGCCGGTTCCAGATGGTCAAGGTCAATGAGCCGTCGGTGGATGAGGCCGTGGAGATTTTGCGCGGTCTGCGCGGTCGGTACGAGGAGCATCATAAGGTGCAAATCACCGACGCCGCCCTGGAAGCGTCCGCGCGTTTGGGTGACCGCTATATCTCGGATCGGTTCCTGCCGGACAAGGCGATTGACCTGATTGACGAAGCGTCGTCCAAAGTGCGCCTCCGGGCGGCGATGGCCCCGCAACCGCTTCGCGAGGCCAAGCAGGAACTCGCCGCGATTGTCAAGGAACTGAACAACCTGCCGCAAAAAGGCGAGTACGAGCGCGCCAAGTTCTTAGAGGAGCAACAACAGTTCCTGAAGGATCGGATCGCGGAACAGCAGACCGCATGGGACGAGCAGCGGGCGGGAACCCCAATGGTGGTCGGCGAGGACGAGATCGCGCAGATCGTGTACTCGTGGACCGGCATCCCGGTTTCGCGCCTGGTCGAAACCGAGATGCAAAAGCTCCTTAAGATGGAGGACGACCTGCACAAGCGGATCGTTTCCCAGCACGAGGCGGTTGTCGCAGTCTCGAAAGCGGTTCGCCGCGCCCGCTCCGGTTTGAAAGATCCGAAGCGCCCGATGGGTTCGTTCCTGTTCTTAGGCCCGACCGGCGTAGGCAAAACCGAACTCGCCCGCGCGCTTGCATCGTTCCTGTTCGAGAAGGAAGACAACCTGATCCGCATTGACATGAGCGAGTACATGGAGCGGTTCGCCGTTTCCCGCCTTGTCGGCGCGCCTCCCGGCTATGTCGGCTACGACGAGGGCGGCGCGCTGACGGAAGCGGTCCGGCGGCGTCCGTATCAGGTCGTGCTGTT
>CAXUMS010000005.1:71259-71906 GCA_964252165.1 uncultured Armatimonadaceae bacterium | reverse complement strand
CCAGCGCCCGGCTGGTCCCCGCTGGAAGGCGAGCCGCGCGGCTTGAGCGATTTAGACCTCCGCCAAGTAGACGCAAACGTTAAACAGAACCTAACGCTTGCCCTGCGCCTTGCCGCGCGTTACAATTTTGGGTGTGTTAGGGACGAACAAAACGAGTGGTGAGGTGACGGGGGATGACGCAGTTCCGATGGTGGTCGCGTTGCTGGATGAGAACACCGCCAACCGGATTGCTGCCGGTGAGGTCATTGAGCGACCCTCGTCGGTGGTCAAGGAGTTGGTGGAGAACGCGCTGGATGCGGGCGCAACCCGTATCGAGGTCGAGCTTAGCGAGGGCGGCAAGCGCGGGATTGTGGTGCGCGACAACGGGTCGGGCATGAGGCGCAACGACGCCATTTTATCCCTCCAGCGGCACGCCACCAGCAAGATCCGCTCCGCCGATGATTTGTTCGCCATTCGGACGTTGGGGTTCCGGGGCGAGGCCCTTCCATCTATTGCGTCCGTTTCGGATTTTCGCATCGTCACCAAGCGCGGGGCGGACGACGGCGCGACAGAGATTTTTGTGCAGGGCGGCGATATTGTGTCGGTGCGCGACGCGGGCGCGACCGACGGCGCCACGATCACGGTCGAGAATTTATTTTTCAATACGC
>CAXUMS010000005.1:0-71249 GCA_964252165.1 uncultured Armatimonadaceae bacterium | reverse complement strand
TAAAAACCACGCAAACCGAACTCAATCATGCCGTAGATTTGATCCACCGGTTGACGCTTGCGTATCACCGCGTTTCGTTCCGGCTGGTCCATGACGGCTACGAAATGATCGCGTATCCCGGCTCAAGCGACCCGCGCCATGCCCTCGCCTCGGTCTGGGGGCGTGACACGGCCCGCGAGATGGTTCCGATTGCGTACGAATCGCCCGCCCTCCGGGTGCAGGGCTGGGTCTCCAAACCGTCGCACACGCGCGCGACCCGCACCGCTCAGGCAACCTTTGTCAATGGGCGCTTTGTCCGGTCGCGCACCATCACACACGCCTTCGACGCCGCATTCAAGCATTTGATGACGACCGACCGGTTTCCGGTTATGGCGTTGTTTGTCGAGATTGCGCCGGAACTCGTTGATGTGAATGTTCACCCGGCGAAGATCGAGGTGCGCTTCACCCGTGATGGCGATGTGTACAGCGCGGTTCACCGGGCCGTACAAAACGCGCTTCTCACGGGCGGGCTGGTTCCGGAGGTGTCCGTGCAGGCGTCGCTTCCCGCGACGGCTATGGCGCGCATCGAGCCGGAAAAACTCGCCCCGCCGCGCGCGACGATTTCGAGCTACGGCGGGGCCGTGGTGGATTTGCCGAGCGGGGTGGGGGATAGCCCCCTCATGCCTGAAAACGGCGGGATAACCGGGCAAAGCGACAACGATTTTCCCCCCGTCTCCCCTGCTGGTGGCGGCGGGGGCCACGAAGCCACCTTTGAGGATATTTTCGGCCCCGCGCGGGAAAGCGAGCCGCTCGCGCAGTCGTATATCGGTTTCGACGGACAACGCATCGGACGGCTTCGCGTGCTGGCGCAGTCGCGGAACACGTATATCGTCGCGGAAACCGATGACGCCTTGCTGTTGATTGACCAGCATATCGCCCACGAGCGCGTTTTATACGAGCAGATGATGAACGGCGCGGCGGATAAGGCCGCGCAGTGGGGCGTGGTCGCCCAGCATCTGGCCCTGCCGCAAACGGTGGAGTTCGGCCCGCGCGAGGCGCGCGTCGCCCACGAACGGTTATCCGCGCTCCACAAGGCCGGGTTTGTTTTGGAGCCGTTCGGGGGAGAAACATTCGTGGTGCGTGCGGTCCCCGCCGTGGTTGCGCACAAAGATTACGTCGGCGTGCTACGCGAGATTGTGGACGAGATGGCGCAGGAGAGCATCGCGCGGCGGCTTTTAGTCCCGCACGAGGCCGCGCTGATCATGGCGTCGTGCAAGATGGCGGTGAAGAAAAACGACCCGCTCACGATGGATGAAATGACCCGCCTTCTTGCGGACCTTGCGCGCATGACGAATCCATTCACCTGCCCGCACGGTCGCCCGATCCTTTTGTCGCTTCCGCACCGCGAAATGGACCGCAAGTTCCACCGAATCGGCCCGCATTAACGACAAACGCATGATAGGCCAATAAGTTGATACAATACCAGCGGAAACATGGCGGAAACATTCACGAACGCGGCGCGGCGGTCGTTTACTCATCAGTATCCATAGAACAATCGAAACTACGTAGACGAGCCTGCTTCGAGCGGTTTCGGAGAATGCGTTTGGACCAGAACCAAAAACAAAGCGTATATCGCGACGCCCGTGTGTGTCGCAACGCAAATCGGACGGGAAAGGCCGCGACGAGCGGCCTTGTTTTCGTCCGCCTCGCGCTTGTTGCGAGTGTCGCCGCTTCGCTGTCGCTTCCCATAGCCCGCGCGGCGGCGGGAAGCGAGCGCAACGGACGCCTCGTAAAGGCCAACGGGAATGTGCAAGGGTGGACCCCGCGTGTCGAGGCCCGCGCGAGCGGCGGGGCGGGCGAACTTGTAGTGAACGGGCAGGTCGTCCTCCGTTTGCGGACCAGCCAAGCCGGGTTGACGCCGGATTTGCGCGCCCAGATCGCCGCCGAACGGCTCAAATCCGCGATTGACGCCGGGCTTAAACCGTCGGATGTCACCGTGGACGCCGTCAGCGACAAGGCGAACCCGCGCCTCAAGGTGAACGGACAAACGCTTGCGACATCGAGCGCGGACGAGGCGCGGGGCGGTTCGTCATCGCCCGCCGGTCTCGCCACCGATTGGGCAGGCGCGCTCCGGCGCGCGCTCGCGGTTCCCGGCTTGTCCGTCAGCGACAGCGACGTTCTGGTTCCCCTCGGCGAAACGCGGACGGTGCGAATCGGCGGCGCGGCGCGCGGCCCGATTTCCGTGTCGCTCGGCGCGGCGGGAGGCGGAGAAAACAATGGCTCCCCCCAACCCGCCGCCGCAACCGTGGATCAGGCGACCGGCGCGGTGGATATTTCGGGCGCGGCGCGGGGCCGTGACACGCTCACCATTACGCGCGAGGGCGCATCTGTGACCATGAATATCGCGGTCCAACCGTACGCCGGGCGCTTCAACGCCGCAAATGCGCTAACCGTTACCGGGGCGAATGTTCCCGCCGAACTTATCGCGCGCTACGCCGCCGCGACCGCTATCAACTCCGGCCTGCCGAATCCGGGCGCATCCGCGCGGATCACTGCGGAAACCATGTCGGTTTCGCCGCTCGCCTCGGGGCAAACCCAGGCCGTAACCGTCCCCGTGACGCTGACCGGGCCGGAGATGATCCCGGTCAGCCGCAACGTGCGCGTCGCGGTCACGAATACCGCGCTTCCGCCTGTCTCCACCGGCGTTTTGTTTTACTCGAACAACCCGGAACGGTTAAGCGCTTTCGGCACGTTATTTGTGGGGCGGCTACCCAATACACTGTCAGCGACGCGGCTTTTGTACCATCATCAAAGCGCAATGGAGCGCGCTTTGTGGTTCACGGTCGAGCTTATCAACGACCGCGATCAGCCCGCTTCGGTTCAGGTCGTGGGCGGCGGGGCCGGGCCGGTTCGCGATACGGTCTGGGTCGGCTATCGAACCGCGTCGGATTTTGTGCGGTCATATCTCGCCGATACCGGGGCCGTTATCCAGATACCGCCCCACGCGCGTGTCGGCCTGACCGCAACCCGGATGGGGCCGGGCTTGACGATCTCGGGTCTGCTCCAGTTGCGCCGGATTTCCGGCCCGGCTCCGCTTGTGCGGGTGGCCGCCGATATTCCGGGCGGCGAGTTATCGCTTCCCGGAGAACTGCAGGCGTACCCGACCGACTGGAACGAGCGCGACGCCGGCCAAACGTACGCACTATCCGAACACGTTTACCCGAACCCGACCAAGACCGTGCGCGAAACCTACCGCGCGGGCGGACGCTGGACGTTTGTGTCTATTGGGCGCGAACCGCTGGCATCGGCGAACTCGGACAAGCGACGGCTCGAAGGCAACTACGGCGTTTTCTATGACATGACGTTCCAACTGGAAAACCCAACCGCGCAATCCGCCAAAGCGCGTATCGTGTTCGAGCCGTCAGCGGGCCTTGCGGGCGGCGTGTTCCTGGTAGATGGTAAGTACATCGAGATCCCGCAGATGAACCTCCCCAAAGAGGCGGTCCTCGGCGCGTACACGCTCGCGCCCGGCGAAAAACGCACCGTAACCGTAAAAACCTTGCCGCTTTCCGGCTCGAACTACCCCGCCACCATCGTTGTACGCCCGTGACGTTGTGGTTCGTTGGTTGGCCGTTTGCATCTATTTAGCGGGGGACTAAATCGCTCAAGCCGCACGGCTCCCTCTTCTATGGAGGTGTCACACGAGAGTTATCGTGGGACTACAAAGAAGTAGTATCACGCATGAAGAACGCCTTTACAAAAATGCAAGGTATACGAACAAGAAAACACGGGACAGGGCTTCGTATCGCTGAACCGAGGCGATAATGCAAAGGCCGTCGCCGCGCTTCGCCAAACCGCGAACATACAGACGAACAACGCGGAGGCGCAGTACTGGCTTGCCGTAAGCCTTCAGCGGAACGGCGAGATCGGGGAAGCGTACCAGTTGTTTTCGGCCCTCGCCCCGACACACAAGAACGCGCGCTACATGCTGATACGCGTCAAACGGAAACCGGATTGGGGCTTTCTACGCGGCGCGGTTATTCCCGCACGCCCGCTTCCGGTTCGCTCTGCACCGTAAGCGTCGCAAAACCAAACGGGCCGCCCTTTCACAAGGGCGGCCCGTTTTGCTTAATGTAACGCTTGTTACAGGCGTTCTACTTTTCCAACGTGATGGCGAACACTTTGAGTTTCGGATCGGACGGAAGCGTTACCGACACCAAGTCTTTGCCGATTTCCACCGGCGCGATCACATGGCGCACCACGCATGTCGCGGAAACATCGCCGGTTGGGACGCGCTTGCGGCGCGCGACCACGGCGACCGGATCGCCGGTCGAGGCGGGCGCGCGGTTCCAATCGCCCACGGTTTTCGTGACCGTGGTTTTGGTTCCGTCCTTGTAAGTGAGCGTCAGGGCGAACGGACGATCTTCCCCGCCGGTCGCAAGCGCGGCGATATGAAGGCCCGTATACCTGCCCTGCTCCAAGCGGATGGTTTGACCGGCGCAGGCCAGTGCGTTCTTGGCCCCGTTATCGTCCGAGCCGTAGCGGAACGAGATCATCCGGGCGGACGGCGACGAGTCCACGTAATAGCCGGATGGGTACGCAGGCGGCGTCTTGTCCAGCCGTTTTTTCGCGAGCGGGCGGGTCGGCAGAGCGAGCGCGCCAACGCTTTCCAAACCGAACACATCGGGCGGGAAGTTTTCGGCGGGAAGCGTCGCGCCGGTTCCGTCTAAGTTACCGTCGCCGGGCGCGTTTTCCGGGGCGACTGCGTCCACGTCGAAGAGTTTGGACAGGTCCACGAAGGTCAGGCGTCCGCCCACGACGCGAATAGGCGCGAGGGCCAGATCCCCGGTTCGGGTCACGGGCAGGGCGGACAGGTACTCGTCGGGCGTTCGGGCGACATCGAAGGACAAAAAATACCGCCCGTCGCGCTCCGGGGCGCGAACCGGAACCGTGACCTTGATCTGCTCGCCGGGCGCGACTTCTCTCCCTATCGGCGCGGCAAGCGTGGGACGCCAAACCGCCTCGACGCCATCGCCGTAGAACCAGTGGTAACCGACCACGTACTTGCCGACCGTCCATTTGGATGGCCCGCGATTGACGATGGTTACCTCCATAGGAACGGTTTGCTCGGCCTCGACGGACACGGGCGGGGCTTTCGACAAAACCACGCGCGCCTCGTCATCGCCCGGATACACGGCGACGCGCTCGATGTACTCGCCCGCGATGTTCTCGGTCGCCTGCGTACGCGTCAAGATCCAGCGTAGCCGGTACAGCGTCCCGTTTTCGGCATCGGCGGAGGCGATCTCGGGATACGCGGGCGGGAGCGGCGTTCCGCCCGTATCCGACAGGGCGATAATGGCGGGCAGGCGAATCTCGCGCCCCGGCGTCAGGTCTTCCGTCAGCGGGAACGCGCCGGTGGCAATCGTTTTCCTGCCATCGAGCGTGGCGAGTTCGTACGTTAAACGCGCTTGGTCGGCAGGCAGGGTTTGCTCGCCGGTCCAGCGAACGCGCACCGTGGTCGCATACACGCCACCGCTTTGCATTAAAGGCGGCGTGGTCGTCCCCTCGAACTGGGCGATGTCGGGCAGGGTCGCGGCGATCGTCACTGGCACCGAAAGCGGTGTGGTCGCGGCGGTTTCCGACAGGAACGCGTACTTGTCCGGCTCGCCCGCTTTGGCCTGCGCGACATCCACCTGAACCGTGTAATCGCCGGGTTCGAGGCCGAGCAAACGCCGCTCGCCTTTGTCGTCCACGCCGTCGCGCACGGCGGCGAATGCGACCGGAACGCGAACGCTCCGGGTGGGAAGCAAATCGGCGGCGAGCGGCAGGCGGAACGCGCTTTGCCAGACGACCTTGCCGTCCTTGATCCAGCGGTACGCGACGCCAAAGCCTTCGCCCGCGCGCAAAGACTCGGTCCCGATGTTTTGAAGCGTCACACTGCCCTGCGCGAGTTGACCGGGACGCATCCGTTTGGGCGTTTCGCTCGCGAGCCAGCGCACGCCGCGTGGCTGAAGGCCCGTGGCTTCCAGCGTGTACAACCGCGTCAGGTCGAGGTAGCGCGCCCCGTACTGCCGCGACGCTTCCACTTCGGTGCCGCTGGTCCAGTCGTTCCACGAGTTGATAATCGTCCAAACGGGCTTTGCCGCAATTGCCGCAGCCCATGATTCGCGGTACGCGTCGCCGCTTTTGCGCGGAGTGAGCGGCAAGCCGGTTTGATCGCGGCCCGGCATGACGACGAAACTCGGAACCGGTCCGGTTCCCATTCCGCCTGTGGCAAGGGGTGCGGACGCCGACATATTGGCTTTCGCGGCGTCGAAGCCGGTTCCGCCGATGAACACCAGGGTCGCGCCGCCGGTTTGCGTGCCGAACTCACCGGCGAACCGGGCGCGAAGATCGGCGACCCATTCGTCGTTGTCAGCGTTGGTGAACGAAGCGGCGTCCGACAGGAAAATTGGGAACGCGCCCGCGCCGCCCGCCTGGATCGGAATCTGGATGCGGGCGCGCAACTCGGGCGGAACCAGCAGGAACCAGCGGCGGATGGCGTCGTATAAAAGCGCGCGGCCCTCCGACGCGGAAAGGTCGGTTTTGCCCGCGCCGCCAGGCGTCAGGCGAGTCGTGTCCAGATACAGCGATACCTGCGGAGCCGGAACGCGCTCGGTCGCCATTTCGCGGAGCGCGCCGACCATGACGAGAACCGCCTTGTCATCCGCAACCGCGAAACTCCCGAGCGGTCCGCCCGTTTCCACTAAGGCGACATCCACGCCGTCGCGGCGCATCTCGGTGAGTTGGTCCCGGTGCCATGCCGTCCGGTCAGCGGAAAACCACGGCCCGGCCCCGTTCAGCGGATGCTCGGACAAAAGAAAATCGCCGGTTTCGGAGCGCACGCCGCGAAAGCCAATAGCCTTGCGCGGGTCGCCTTGAAAGGAGATCAGGTAGCGCGCCATTGTCAACTTTTCAAAGCCCGCGCCCGCCGTAACCGCGCCTAAATTTACAACCGGCACAACGACATCGGCGGGTTGTCCGCCCGGCGCAACGGGCGTGATCGTGCGAATGGGCGCCGCAGGCTTGGTCGGGGACGCCCACGCGAACCGGCTTGCGCTCGGCCATTCGGTAAGCAAAATAACGCCGTTAATCAGCGGCGCGACGCCCTTGTCCCCCGCCTCGACGCGCGGCGCGATCACCGCGCCGTTCGACCCGGCGGGCGCGGCCCCATCCGGCCCCGCCAGTACCAACCGGCTCCACTTCGACGGGTCGGGAACATCGGCCTCGCCCGTGACGCCCGGCGCAAGCGATGTCAGGCCCGCCCCGGCTCGCTCGCGCGCGACCACGTTAAAGCCGATTTCCGTGCCGCTTTTAATGTCGGCCCCTTTGACGCCCAGCGCATCCCACGGAATCGCCATCTCAACCGTGTAGCGTTGATCGTTGTCGTCGCTACGGTTGAGCGTTCCCACGGGAACCACGCCGTACTTGATCGAGAACTGCCGGTCCCGGTTCATAATATCCCGGCGCACGGCAAACGCTTTGGTAGCCGTGTCGCCGCGCAAAAAGGTAAACCCGCCCGCGGCGGAAACGATCATCGCGTGCGTGTCCGCGTTCGGCGCGGCGGGCCGGTCGGTCCCGATTTGCAGATATACGCCAACCGAGTCGTCCTGCTCGACCGCCGACAGCGGCGCGCCTTCGGTTCCTTGAATATCCGTGTCATCTATTTGAAACGCGAGGTACAAGTACCGCTCATCCCACGTTGCGCGGCCCGCCGCCTGCGGGGTTCCCGCGCCGGTTGCGGGTCCTGCGGCGACCGGGGGCGTTTGAGGCGGAGCGGTTTGCGCGCGGGCGACAGTTCCGGCGCTTCCCGCGCCGATAGCGATAGTTGCGGCGAGCGGAAGCGCAAAGCGGCGAAACAAAAAGGTCGAGGGCGCGCCATCAAAGGCGACAAGCGAGATAAAACGCATACGTTGAACGATAATTTCCGGCGGCGCTACGCCGCGATCTTTAGATGACGCACAAGAAAAAAGGCCGGTTCCGCATCGTCGTCGGTTCTTCCGGCCTTCCTGCACTGATTATGACAACCATTAGGACAACAACGTCGCAGGGAAGTTGCGCCGGGTGGCGCTGGTTGGTGGTAGGTTATACGGTTTGGCGGGTTACAAGGAGATAAATCTCCTCGCTACGTGTCGCTTCGCGCCGGACGTCCTGCGGACTGAATGGACGAAGTTAATAATTGGGGTGAGATGACGGCGCAGGGCAAGGCGGTTTATCCTTGCAACCGATAGGGCCATACCAACCGCGTTGATTCATTCCTGTACACCGTCCGTAGGACGACCGGCGCGAAGCGCCATGTAGCGAGGAGATTTATCTCCTTATAAACGACCTAACAGGTTCTATCCCACGCCTCTTCTTTTTTATGTAGCGCCGTTTACATTTCCCGCCGTCCCTCATACGCTTGTATTAACGTCGCCTGATCGGCGTAGTCCAAATCGCCGCCGACCGGGACGCCGTGGGCGATACGGGTGATTTTGATGCCAAGCGGCTTTAGTAAACCGGCAAGGTACATCGCGGTCGCATCGCCCTCAACATTCGGGTTCATCGCCATCACGATTTCCTTGACCTCGTGTTCGCGCAAGCGGGCGAGCAGTTCGCGAATTTTGAGTTGGTCCGGCCCAATCCCCTCCATCGGAGCGAGAACGCCGCCCAGCACATGGAATTTGCCCTTGAACTCGCCGGTCTTCTCAATCGCGATCAAGTCGCGCGGATCGCCGACCACGCAGATCAGGTCGTCCGATCGACGTTTATCCCGGCAAATCTCGCATTCTTCCTGATCCGTAAAGTTGTAGCAGACCCGGCAAAAATGAATGCGCGCCTTGACCTCGACAATCGCATCCGCGAGCGAACGGCCTTCTTCCTCGCTCAAGCGCAAAATGTAAAACGCCAAACGCTGGGCCGATTTCGGCCCGATGCCCGGCAGTTTCTCGAACTCCCCCACGAGCCGCGCCAGCGGCTTTGCGTACTGAACCATTCGTTTTGGGAAGCAAGAAAGTTGGTAGCAAGAAAGCGGGAAAGTCAGAACCTGACGGTCACGCAAACCTCCTTATCTGACTATCAACTTTCTTGCCATCAACTTTCTTGCTGTTTTATATGAGTCCGGGCAGGCCTGGTATACCGGCGGGCATGAGTTTTTGTTGCTCGTCGGTTTTCATCGTTTCGGATTTTTCCAGGGCTTCGTTGACGGCGGCGGAAACCAGGTCTTGTAGCATTTCCACGTCGTTCGGGTCCACCACATCTTTGTTGATCGTGATCGCCAGAACGTTGCCGTGACCGTTCACGGATACCTTGACCATGCCGCCGCCGGACGAGCCTTCCAGACGGGCCTCATCGAGACGCCCGTTCATCAACTCGGCTTCTTTCATCATCTTGGTCTGCATGGTTTCGAGCATTTTCCGCATGCCCGGCCCGCCAATGCCGCCGATACCGCCGCTTCCGCCAAAAGGGTTCGCCATTTTCTTATCCTTTCACAAACCAACGCGCGCTTCGCACAGGAAGCGAGCCGCGTTTCAAGATTACATTCTTACCAAATTATGCTTGAAAATCCGCGCGCTAATCGAAGACGACCTCGCCGCCAAATTTTTCCAGCGCTTCCTGCACCAGCGGATGAGCGAGCGCCTCCGCCATGCGCGGATCGCCATTCACCGCGTTTAGCGGCGCGCCGTACGCCTCTGGCGGCGCCGCGTAGGCGCGAGGCGCAGGCGCGTAGGTTTCTCGCACGGGCGGGGGCGCGAACGATGCGGGGCTATCCTGGTAACCGTTGCCAGACGCGGACACCGGGGGCGGCGGGACCGACGCCGCAAACGCCGCCGCAGGGGCCGCGACCGGAGCCGACGCCGCGAATGCGGATGGCGCGAACGCGCTTGCCGGGAGCGCGGGACGCGCGGGCGGCGCATAAACGCCGCTGTCGCCATTCCCCCTGCCGCCCGTGATCGCGCCGTACGACGACGGGCTATCATCGTAGCCGCCGCTAACCGATGTGATCGGCGCGAGCGGCTCCCGGTCCAGATTCGCCAGCCGCTCTAAGGGGTCAGAGCGTTTTTTTTTGTTCGCGTTTTCGATTTTCACGGGCGGCGGCGGGGCGTTCCCCGCGACCACGAACTTCACCCCCACGCTTTCCACGGACAAACTCCGCGCGAGCAGTTTGCGGATGAAATCCAACTGCTTGGGCTGGCTCATCATCTCGAAGTTGGCGCGGTCGCCCATCGTGATCGTGACCACTTTGCCCCGAACATCGGTGGGCTGGGCCGCGCCCATCATCACGCTGACGCGCTTGGAGATACGGGCGGCCTCGCTCATAAACTGCGGCCACGCCTGTATCACCTGATCCAGCGTGACCCGGACGGCGGCGACATCTTCGATCTCGTCATCATCGAACAACGGCGCGGCGACAAGCGACGGCGATACGGGGCGCGGCGGGGCGTCTGCAATGGAACCGGCAAAACTCGGCGTTTGAACCGGCGACGGCGCGCCAAACGCCTCGTGCGGCGCATATCCGCTGTCATCTTCCGGCGGCGGGGCGGAGCCAAGAAGGGCGTCGAGTTCCTCGTCCGGCGTCGCGGCGCGCATAACTGGGGCGGCGAGTGTGACAGGCGCAACATCTTCGGCTTCGTCGTCGCTCAAGTCGCTTTGTTCGTTCACATCTGCGACTTCCACAACCGGCGCAGGCGGGGCGGCGAACGCCGAAACCAAAGACGGCGCGGGAGGCGCGGGCGATGCAAAAGCGGATACGGGCGGCGTTGAAACCGGGGCGGGCGGCGCGGAGAGGGGCGACGCGGCAACAGGCGGCGCGATTTCTTCCGCGAGCACCTGATTGGAGAAAACCGGCTCGTCCTCAAATAAACCGGGCGTCAGGTCGGGTTCGGGCGCGGCCTCCGCATCGTCCGCGTCGCTTTCGGCGTCCTCGTCGAACAAGAACAACGACGCGTCCGCCGCAACGGCGACCGGATCGGAAGCGCTTTCCGCAACCGGCAGGGCGGTCTCGACAACCGGCGGCGTGGACGCGTCCGGGTCCGCTTCGGCGGCGGCAAGGGCAAACATATCGTCATCCAGCGCGTCCTCGTCGTCCGTCTCGTCCTCGCCTGACGCGAAAAAGCCGGGCGGCAAGACTTCATCATCGTCAGGGGTAGCCCCCCCCGCCCCCAATAAGGGGGGAGATTCTGACGGTTCACCTTTAGCGGCGACGGCATCAAATGGCCCCTCAGCCCCCCCCATGTTGGAGGCGGGGGGGGGCCAGAACCGGGACTGCCTCAACCGTAACCGGCGGCATAACCGACGCAATCGGGGCGTCCGCGAGCGGCGACACCAACACCGGCGCAGGCGGAGCGGCGACCGGAACCGGCGCAATGGCGTACACGGGCGCGACCGGCATCGGGGCGGGCGGCGGGAACGCGTGCGAGGCGGGAAGCGCGGGCGCGAACACAATCGGCGCGGTCGCGAAGATTTTACCCTTGCCCTGTTCATCGCCGAGCGTCATCAGTTTCAAAAACGTCAGTTCGATCAGAAGGCGGTGCTGATTATTCCAGCGCAACTCGCTCAGGCCCTCGTTGACCACGTCCATCGCGCGCATCAGTTGTTGCGGCGTGAACAAACGCGCTTCCTGCTGAAGCAAACCGACCTCGTCGGGCGTGAGTTCGGACGCGACCGCGGGGCCGCCGACCGACACCAAAAGCAGATCGCGGAAGTGGCCGGATAAGGCGCGAAGTAGCGTACGCGCTTCCTTGCCCGCATCCAACAGATCGCCCGCAATCGCGAACACGCCCGGCGCATCCGCCCGCGCGACCGCGTGCGTGACCCGCGCTAATTGCTCGGAGTCCAGCGTTCCTAAAACCGTGTCCACATCGGCGGCGGTGATGTGCCGGGGGGCGAACGCCAGCACCTGCTCCAAGAGCGATAAGGAATCCCGGTACGACCCTTCCGCCCCGCGCGCGACCAGGGCTAAGGCGTCCGGCGCGTACGTCACGCCCTCGCAGTCGAGAACATACTTGAGGCGCGCGGAAATTTCGGCGAGCGAGCCGCGCTTAAAATCGAACTGCTGGCACCGAGATCGAATCGTAATCGGGATCGCCTGCGGCTCGGTCGTCGCCAGAATGAAAACCACATTTGCGGGCGGCTCTTCCAGCGTTTTCAAAAATGCGTCTTTGGCGTCGGATGACAGTTGGTGCGCTTCGTCAATGATGAACACCTTGTACCGGAACTGCATCGGGCCGTAGCCGACCGCCTTGCGAACTTCCTCGATATCGGCGACGCCACGGTGCGACGCGGCGTCCATCTCGATCACGTCAATACAAGACCCGGCGGTAACACTCTTACACGCATCGCACTGGTTGCACGGCTCCGCTGTCGGGCGGTCGTGGGCCTCGCAGTTGAGGGCTTTGGCGAGCAAACGGGCGACCGTGGTTTTCGCGGTTCCGCGCGTTCCGGTGAACAAGTAGCCGTGCGCGATCCGCCCCGACGCGAGCGCGTTCTGGATCGTGCGCGTGACATGGCCCTGCCCCACAACATCGGAAAACGTCTGCGGGCGGTATTTGCGATACAGGGATTGGTAGGCCATAAAAAAAGCGAGAAAGAAAGACAAGCCGGAGGGCGAGAAAGCGAGGCGCGGATGTTGGTGTGAATGGACGCAACGTTCCGCAAACGATACTCCCTCATTTTAGCCGAAAACGGAACGCGGGGCAATTAAACCGGCGCGGCGCGCGGCTACCGTTTACCGCAGGTGAAACGTCCCCGCCCAAGCGCGTCCGTTCCACGTCATGCGCTCGCCCGGCGTGGGTCCCAAAACCGTTCCGTTTGATGCATCCCGGCTTGCGGGCGAGTTGGACGCGCGCGGCGGGAAGTAAATCTTACTGGGAGCGAACCATTTGACGTGACCGTCGGCGAACGCGTAGTTTGCGCCGCCTGAATGCCGCGTCGTCGCGAACTCGGTGACAAACGCGCCCTTGCCCGCGTCGCAACGCCCTTGCGCGTTATACGTCGCCCCGTTCGTCGCCGCCTCACTGCGGGGAATCCACGCATGACCGACATTGTCCAGCAGTTCCTCGCCATCCACGACAATCACGGTGTCGGCGGGCTTGGCGAAGTCGCTCAGGCGCGATGCGGCGGCGAGGTCATTGTACATATAGGTTAGGTGAATCAGGCGGGCGTCCGTATCTGTTGAGCCTGGATGTTGGAAAAACATATTGTGTTCGATGTAGCGCTCGAGAAGCCCCGGTGAGTAGGAGCCGTTTGGGTTAACGACACTGATGGCCCAGTTGCGCCGTACCGCCACGCCGCCAACTCCGTCGGACAACGAGGCGGCGACCGGCAACCGCTCGTCGTAATCCTGCGCGTAAGCAAGCAGCGAACGCGAGATTTGCCGCAAGTTAGCGTGGCAATAATTCTTGTATTTATTAGCGGAACGTTTGGCGAAGACCGGGTAGAAGACGGCGCCGAGTAGGAAAAGCATCACCGCAAGCGCGACCCAATCCGCGCGGTTTAGAGCAGGAGGACGCTTGAAGCGTAAAAGCGTGATGTACGAACGGTTTTCAACGCGAGCCACAGCGCGTACTCCTTTTCGTTACCGAGTTGTCTATCCGAAAATTCGTTCATGCATTCAACGCGCATGGAACGTCGCTACGTACTCCTTGCCCTGGTAACGCAGAGTAAGCGGCTCGCGCGTGTTCGGTGACCACGCACCCGTATTCTGGCTGGGGTTCGGCCCGAGAAGCGCGCCGGTTTGCGTGTCGCGGTAGTGACGCGATGCGGAACTACGCGGCGGAAAGTAAACCACATTCGGCTTGTACCATCGGACGTGACCGTCCGTAAAGCCATAGTTCGCGCCGCCTGAGTGTCGCGTCACGACTTCGTTGTTGACAAACGCTACCCGGTCCGCGTCGCACGTCCCGCGCGCGTTCACCACAGCGTCAACCGGCGTTCCATTTGGCTCGCAGGCGTGACCGGCGTTGATCAGAACGTTCGCTCCGTCCATTATCATAACCGTGCGCGCAACGCTTTCGATGTCGCTTTGCCGCGCGGTTGCAAGCAAGTCGTTGTACATATACGTCAGTCGCGCCCCGCGCGGGCCTTTAGGATCACGGAAAATCGTGTTGTTTTTGGTATAGGGCTGGATAATGCCCGGAATCGGCGTATCAACCGCCCAGTTCGACCGGTACCGCCTGCCGCTCGCCTCCACCCAACCCGCCGCCGGGGAAATTTACCATCGAAATCCTGTGGGTAAGAAAGTATGCTGATGCCGATTTGCCTTTGATTGAACCCTACGCCGGGGCCGGAATGTGCGCGCCTTTGAGCGAACACGGGAAACAGTATCGCCGCGACAACCGCGATAATCACGGCGACGACGACAGTCTCGCTGAGGGTAATGCCCCGCCGAGCGGCATTGTGAAATTTGTCGTTCACTTGAAACCTCCTTCGTTTCGCCCTCTCCCCTCAAAGCGAACCAATCGACGCATTTTTTAATTACCGCAGATGAAATGTCGCCGCCCAGGTGACGCCGCCCCATTTCATATCGCCTTGGGGATCAGGGCCGAGGAGCGCGCCGGTTTTGGGGTCGCGGTAATGGCGCGACGCGGAGTTGCGCGGCGGGAAGTAGACCGCGCCGGGCTTATACCATTTGACGTGGCCATCCACAAACGAAAAGTTCGAGCCGCCACTAAAATGCGTGGTCGCCGCTTCGGTGACAAACGTTCCCCAACCCGCATCGCACCGCCCGCCCGCGTTGACCACGGCATTGGGTGGCGGGCCAATCCGCTCGTAGGCGTGGCCGACATTGCCGAGCGCATCCTCGTTGTACGTGGTCATCACCGTTTTCGATGCGTCCGCAACATCCGTCAATCGCGCGGTTGTGAGCAGGTCGTTGTACATATATGTCAAGCGCGCCCCGCGCGGGGCTTCAGGGTCACGGAAAATCGTATTGTTCTTGATGTACGCCTGTATGACACCCGGCGCAACCCCGCCGCCCGGCAATGGAATGTCTATGGCCCAGTTCGTTCGGACGGTTTTCCCGTCCACGATGTCGGAACCGGCGGCGGGCGGCAAGCGGTCGTCGTAGTCCTGCGCATAGGACAGCAAGGCGATACCGATGATCTTCTGGCGGGACACGCCCGACGCCTGCCGGGAGCCGTGCGTATGATGACGGTTGAAAACCGGGAACAAAACCGCGCTGACCACGAGCGCGACAGCGGCGAGCAAAACGACCTCGGTCAGCGTCAGGCCGGACCGCGACCGGCGCGACCGAAAGGGACAGCGGGAAACGTCAGCGGAAACGGCGCGGTTCATCGGGAACTCCTTTGTTCGATGCGAAACGGAGGGCGGGCAACCGGGCGATTAGATTGATAGTTTACCTTACGTGGAATGTCGCGGCGTAGGTTTTGCCGTTAAACGTCATCGCGCCGCCCGGTTGCGGTCCGGTCGCTTTTCGGGTTTTGAGATCGTGCGCGTACCGCGACGCGCTGTTTTGCGGCGGGAAGTAAACCGCGCCCGGCGCAAACCAACGCACGTGACCATCGGCGAAGACGTAGTTCGCGCCGCCCTCATGCTGGGTTGCGGCGGCGCTAATCGTCGCCCCTTTGCCCGCATCCACTTTTCCGTCCAGATTGACGCTTGCGCCCACTGTGGTGAGCGCGCCCGGGGCGTACGCGTGGCCGACATTGCAATCCATCGCCTCGCCATCCATCACAAGAACGGTTTGCGATGCGTCCGCGAAGTCTTTAACGGCAACGTTTGCGGCTAAGTCGTTGTATCGGTACGTTAATGACGCCGTCCAATCAACGGCGGGGCAATGGAAAACCGCCGCGCTTTTGACGTACGGCGAAAGCAGGCCGGGATCGGACGAGCCGGAGGTAGTGGGTGTGTTAGCCCAGCCCACCGGAAACGGGGCGGGCGGGACGACGCGGGCGTACCCGGCGAGCGGAAACCGGTCATCATAATCCTGCGCGTAGGCGAGCAGGGCGGCGCCGATTTTCATTTCGTTGGTCGCGCACGCCATTCGTTGGCCTTTCGGGGAGGCGGCGCGGTCACGGGCGCGCGACCGTGCGTACATCGGCAAAAGCAGTATGCCGACAAGGGCGACAAGGACGAAAACCACGGCGAACTCGGCAAGGGTGAAGCCGCTCGACGTGCGTCCACGCGGAGTGGGATGAGGATTACGACAATTCACAATCAACCTTTCGGATTGGAACAGCGCGCAGAACGGATTGCGCCATCACCGAACGTGGAAGGTTCCGGCGTACGTCTTGCCCGCGAACGTCATCGCGCCGCCCGGCGTCGGGCCAATGGCTTTCTTCGTTTTCGCGTCCACCGACGCCCGCGACGCGCTCGCTTGCGGCGGGAAAAAGATGCGGTCGGGAGAATGCCACTTGCAATGCCCGTCCGCGAACGCGTAGTTCGCGCCGCCAACCGAGCCATTGCTGTGTCGCTTCACAGCGTTCAGGACAAGGGCGCCCTTCCCCGCGTCCACACGCCCTTTGGCGTTGATGGTCGCGCCGGATGTCGCCATCGTTGCCCAAACTCCGCCGTGACCGACGTTGAACGACAATTCCTCGCCGTCCATGAGCAGTACGGTCTCGGACAAGCGCGCGAAGTCGGGGGTCTTGGCGTCCGCGACCAGATCATTATAACGGTACGACAATACCGCCGTTTTCGGTCCGTCCGGGCAACGGAAAATGCTGGGGTTTCTGACGTAGGGCAAGACCAGACCGCCCTGTACGCCCCCGCTCGGCGATTTGGTCACCCCCCAGCCAATCTGTCGCATGGTCCCGCCTACATTTTCGACACCGCCCGCGAGCGGGTAATGCTCGTCGTAGTCCTGTACGTACATCAGTATGGCAATCGCTATTTGCTTTTCGTTCGATAAACAGTTTGTCACGAGCGTTTTACGGCTGGCCTGCCGGAAGCGCGCGTACATCGGCATCAGCATTAAAGCGGCGACGACTAAAATAACAAAAACGACGGCGAACTCGGTCAAAGTAAAGCCGTGCAAGCGACGGATGGTGGGGCGAGGGCGTTGGGGCGTAGAAGACATAGCGGGTTTCCTTGATGCGGCGAGGTTACTGCTTTTGTAGACGCCCCAAAGCCCCGCCCGGTTACGCGCTTGACAAATAAAAACGCCCCGCGAACGCTTTGAAGCGTTCGTGGGGCGTTTTCATCACGGTTTGCGACACACGGGCCGTATCCCTTAAGGCTGCTGCCTTCCGGCCCTGACCTGGTTCAAGACCGACCCGCTGCCGTGGCTTTATTATAAGCGCGATTTACATCGGGCGCAAATCCGGCCCGCTTTCTTACTCGGCGACAAGAACCTTTTGCCCCTCGCCCGTCAGTTGATCCTTCGTGAGCGTGATAACGCGGCGGATCATCCGGTCGCCTGGCATCGTTTTCGTGTCCAGAAAACGCTTATCGGTCAAACCTTCGCCGCTCGCGCCCATACGATCCTGAACGTTCGGCGGAAACAAGCGCGGGTTGATAGACAAGATCAATTCGTACTTGTCCTTTGAGAACGAGTACATACCGGGGTCCTTGCTCATGTCAATCTCGCGCTTAAACACGCCGGGTTTGTACACATCGCGTGTCGCGACGCAAACGCCCGCCACGTTGAGTTTGGCGATGGTAGCGGCGTCGCCCTTGAGTTTGGCGAACAGCGGCCCCACCTCCGCATCGCTGTAGATCGGTTTGGCGTTTTTCTGCTGGTAGGGAACCGGGTACGCCATCGTCACCAACTGCTTGCGCCCGAGCGGCGTCATATACGCGCCCGAGGTCAGGGCCTGAGCAATGGGAATACCAAGGTTCGGGTCTTCTTTGGGAGCGAAGCCATAAATCGCCAGTTCCTGACCGCTACGATCTACCGTGCCGGTCGCGGTTGGCGTTCGTCCGTACACGAAAAGTTCGCCTTTTTTGACCTGCTTGCCGTCATGCGTAGAGATTTGCTCCTGCATCAGCGTTACGCTCTGGTCAATTTGGAACGAGAACTCTTTGGGCGCGGGCATTTTGTAGCCCGCATCCTGAAGCCGTACATCGACACGCGCGCCGTCGATCGGCCCGGCGATAAGAATGCCCTTGCCCGGTTTATCCGGCGTTCCCGCATCGAACGCTTTAGAACCCCACTGGTTCCACGACCCGGAAATTTCCAGTTTGCGCGGCGACACCCGAACCACGCGCGCTTTGAAGTCGGTGTCAATCGGCGGCTTGGTATCGAGCGGACGCACCGCGCGGCGAATTAGCAGAAGATCACGGTTTTTGGTCGCGGAACTGATACCCTGCCCGGCCCGCGTTTTTTCCTCCGGCGTCGCCTTCGGATCATCGAGGTACGCCTTGTGACGACGAATCGCCTCGTCCCATGCAGCAATCGCCTCATCGTACTTGCCTGCGCGCTCGTAGGCGTGGGCGAGCAGATGGTTCACCTGCGTCACGTCCGCCTTCGGGTCGTTCTTCAAGCCCGCTTCCAATGCAAGCGCAGCCTCATCGTAGTTCTTTATCTTGTCGAAGTTGTTCCAACCCTTTTCCTTGTACACGTCGTACTGGCGGGGGTTGTTCGCGATGCCTTCGTTCAAGAGTGCGATACCGGCGGGCAGGTAGCGTCGGTCCGAGCGCTGATCGGTGTCGGTGAAGTTGTACATCAGGTGCCACGCGCCGGTCGCGTATACGTCAATCCAGTTCGGGTCCAGCCACGTGATCATGCGGATCATCGGCAAAATCGCGTCGTAGTTGCCCTCGTGGAAAAACGAGTCGGTGCGGACCCAAAGAAGTCCCGCGATAACCTGACGGAAGCCCGAAACCGCGCCCAGCGAGTACTCGAACGGAAGCGCGGCTCCACCAAGCCCCTGCGTGGCCTTGACCGCATTTGGCGGTTCGATAGCGGGCTGACGCCGAAGCGGGTCAATCCTCGCTTGCAAAAATACGGCGACCGCTCCCAGCGCGGCGACCGCACCCATCAAGCCTTGACGCTGTGATTTGTTGTAGTTCATGGAATTTCCTAAAAAACGAGAAAGTTGATAGCGAGAAAGTTAATAGTCAGAACCTAACGGGTATCGTAAGGCCTTTCTCCTGACTATCAACTTTCTCGTTATCAACTTTTTCGCTTGTCTTTATACTTCTCGGCGGTCGAAGATGAGAATGGCGAGAATGATCAAAACTGCGGAATAAACAAGCGCGTACAAAACGTTCTGCGTGAGCAGGATCGCCTCGGATTTCACCACGACGCCCGGGTTCAACAGTGGGTTTTGCAGTTGAAAGTTTCCGAAGTTCGGGACCAGGTAGTGAACGGCGGTGAAGAAACCTTTGATGATAACGTTTTTGTTGTTGGTCGCGAGGTCCTGCGTCAAACTCGATAGGTTCCCGATAACGTAAAGCGCGAGCGTCAGGAAGAAGTTAATCAGCGGCGTCAGGAACGTTGAAAAGAAAATCGCGAGCGAGCAAAGTAGCAAGAGCTGCATATAAATCATCAGCACGCCCTTGAAAAGAACGAGCGGATTGTCCTGCACTACGCCCGCCGCTTCCGTTCCGCCCCCGCCCATCGCCTGCCGCACAGCGACCGCAAGAACGAAGATAATGCCCATCGCGGCGATATTGATCAGAACGGTGTATAGCGCGCCGAAGTACTTGCCCAGCAAAAACTCGTGGCGGCGAACCGGCTTGCTTAGAATCGTGTAGATGGTGCGTCGCTCGATCTCGGTCGGGATCAGATTGATGCACAAAATAACGGAGATAAAAATGCCTGCGAGCGAGATGATGCCAAGCCCCATGCCCTTGATCAGTGTCAATTCCTGACGGAACGCGAAGGACTGAAAGGCGAAGGTCAGGCAGATCATCACGATGGCGACCATCGCGAAGGCTTGAAGGATCTTGCGGCGGAACGCTTCGCTGACCGTGTTGCGTGCGATAACGAGCGCGGTACTCATTTACGATTCAATTCCTTGTATTTATTGGCGGTGGGTCGCGTACGCGTCGTTGTCGCCGTGTCGGTTGCGACGCCCGCGCTTGTCGCCGTCGTGGCGGGAGCGTCATACGAGGCCGCGTTTCCGCCGCCGCCATCCGGCGTGGAACCGGCGACATTGAAGCGCGGCTCCTCGCCGTCCACGCGGATACCGGCGACCGGAACCGTGGTCGCGACGCCGTCCACGACGGAAATGCGCTCGCCCACAATCTGCACAAACAGGTCTTCGAGCGTTTTGCGCTTGGGGATAACCGACACCAGGCTCGCGTTGTTCGCGCGTGCCAAATCCAGAACCTGCCCGATAGCGCCCGATTCGTTGGGAAGGATCATCGTCACGCGTCCATCGGATACCGTGGCTTCCGGCGATAGCGGACGCAATTTCTGGGCGAGGTCCGCGCTGACGCCTTTCAAAGCGACTTCGGCGTGTTCGCCCGCGAGCAACTCTTCCACGCTTCCCAGAATGCGGAGCTTGCCCTTGTGGATAATCGAAACGCGGTGGCAAACCGCTTCAACATCTTCCAACTGGTGCGACGACAAAAACATCGTTTTGCCCTGCCCCTTGAGGTGCAGCATCAGGTCGCGAATGTCGCGGCGCGCAATCGCGTCCAAACCCGAGGTCGGCTCGTCGTAGAAAAGGAGCGTGGGGTCGTTGATCAGCGACTGGGCGATCCCGACGCGCTGGCGCATTCCTTTGGAGAACTCGTAAATGCGCTTGTTGACATCCGACTTGCCACCAAGCCCGACGAGATCCACGAGTTCATCCGACTTGCGACGGGCGTCCTCGCGCTTCATGCCGAAGAGTTGCGCATAGAAGGTTACCACCTCGCGGGCGGTCATATGCTCGTAGAAGTAGGGCGATTCGGGCAGGTACGAGATTTTGTGCTTGACGGCGATGTCACCGGCGGGCGCGCCCAGAACGGTCGCATCACCCTCGGTCGGGTAGATTAGGCCCAACAAAATCTTGATCGTGGTCGTTTTGCCCGCGCCGTTCGCGCCCAGGAAACCGAAGATTTCCCCCTCGCCCACGGTCAGGTCGAGTTTATCCACGGCGTTCACGGCCTCGCGCTTCATCGGCACGGGGTATTGTTTGGTCAGATTACGAATTTCGATGGCGGCTGCCATTGGAAGGTAGCTCCCTCGCGGACCGAATAAAAGAAAACGTCCGCTTTGATGATGTCAAAAGTTTGCGACGGTTCGTCCGCGCTACGTATTGTCACGCGCGCAAACGCTACGACGTTATACAGCGACTTGAACCGTTGCCGCCCGTTGTATAAATCGAACAAAAACGCCCAGAAGTTCCCGCACCGGCAGTAAACCATGGTAAAAGGCGTTTTCGCATGGTACTGGCGCGGTTCAGAGTATAATGTTTTTGCAAGTCGGCGTCAAGTGGAGCGAATAGAACAGTAGCTCCGCCTACTTAGTCGCCGGGAACGCCCGCAAGGTCGGACAGTTATCGTAAGCGGCGTCAATCGGCATCGTTTTGGAAAATGGAACGCGTAACGCGTCTTAATCGGGATACAATTACGGGGTATGAACGTTTCTACCGGCCCGCCCGCCACCGATTCCTCGAACGGTTTTCCGGTTCCCCCCACGCAGGCTCCGCCGAGGCGCGACGCGGCTAACCCAGCGATCCACATTCCCCCTGCGTTTATCGGGCTTGGGCTGGTTCTCCTTTTCACAACGTTTATTCGCCTGCGCGTCGCGAACACGCCGCTGGAGCGCGACGAAGGCGAGTTCGCCTATGGCGGTCAGTTGTTGTTGCAGGGCGTGGCCCCTATCGAGCATTTGTACGCCATGAAACTGCCCGGCATTTACGCCGCGTACGGCCTTTTGATGAGCGTATTCGGCCAAAGCGGCTGGGGCGTTCATGTGGGCGCGCTTTGCGTCAATCTCGCAACTATAGCGTTGTTGTTTTTTCTGTCGCGCCGCTGGTTTGATACCCTCACAGCGACAATCGCCGCCGCTACGTACGCGCTTTTGGCCCTGATGCCCGAGGTTTTGGGATTTGCCGCGCACGCAACGCATTTTGTGGTCGCGTTCGTTTTTGCAGGCGCGCTTGCGCTTACACGAACGTTGGACCGCGCCCCCGTTTCGCCCCCCGCACGTACCCGACTTGGCATTTTAGCGAGCGGTTTGCTATTTGGCCTTGCCATTTTAATGAAGCAACCGGGCGTCGTTTTTGTCCCGCTCGGTTTCGTCGCCCTTTGGCGATACGATTTGTCCCATGAGCCGCAAGCAGGCCGCCCGGTTCGTCTTGGCGGGCGTTTCGCTTTGCTTGCGCTTGGCGCGACGGTTCCCGTTGCGGTGACATGGGGCCTGCTTGCCGTTAAGGGCGATCTGACGCGCGCTTTGTTCTGGAACGTGACGTACGCCCGCGAATATGGTTCGCTTGTAACGCCGTATATCGGATGGCTTTTGTTTTTGGAACAATGGCGCGCTATGAGCGCGCCGTTTATTGCGTTTCTCCTGCTCGGCATTACGGGGACAATTGTATCGCTGTGGGACAAAACAGCCCGTTCCAACGCCGTTTTCGCCGGGAGTCTGCTACTGCTGGGCGCGCTCGCGGTTGTTCCCGGCTTTTACTTTCGACCACATTACTTTGTTCTGCTTTTGCCAGGCATCGCGCTCGGTATGGGTCTTTTATGCGCGGGCGCGGGGCGCGGCGCAACAATCCGTGTCCGTCAGGATGGCAGGCGCGGCGCGCTCGCCATAATGATCGCCGTCTTTTTGTTCGCGATCCCCGCCCTTTCGCTTATGATAACGCACGGGCGCGTTTTGTTTACCGCCTCTCCCATCGAAGTTGACCGCAGTTATTACAAACAAAACTTGTTTCCGGAGTCCGTTCCTATCGCCGATTACGTACGCCGCCACACTGACCCGAACGAAACGATCGCGGTCTTCGGGTCCGAGCCGCAAATTTATTTCTTGTCGGGGCGGCGATCCGCGACCGGTTACATTTATATGTATCCCCTGATGGAGCCGCAACGGTACGCCCACGAAATGCAGGAGGAAATGGCGCGCGAGGTCACTCAGAGCCATCCCCGGTATGTGGTTCTGGTGTCGGGAATGGCCTCATGGGTCAATCTGCCGCAATCGGACACGTTCATCCTGAACTGGATTAACGATTACCGTAAGGACTTTGATGTGGTCGCCGTGACGGACCAAAGGTTAGTCAAGGGAAACCTTCAGGCGGTTTATTATTGGGACGCGGACGCCGCGCACTATAAGCCGCGCTCCTCGCATTTTTTGGCCGTGTTGCGCCGCCGCGATACAAAAGAATTGGACGGAAATGACGCGTCCCCGAAAGTGAAAAGGTAAACCTCTGCACCCCTTAACGAAGACTGATCTGCCAACGTTCGACGCCGCCGAAGCGCGCGAATGGGTTTGCGCGAACGGCGGCGGCGCGTTCGCGATGGGAACCGTGTCGCAGGCCGCCGCGCGTCGCTACCACGCGCTTCTGGTCGCCGCGCTCCCGCCGCCCCACGGACGCATGACCGTTTTAGGAAAATTGGACGAGACCGTTTCGTTCGACAGCGCGGCGATTGATCTGTCCTCCAATCGGTATCCGAACGATATGATCTACCCGGGCGGCTGGGAGTACGTTTCTGAGTTCTCGCCGTGGCCGGTTCCCACCTGGACGCTTGTTTTGCCGAACGGGGCCGTTATCGTGAAGCGCGTGTATGTGGCCCGCAACCGCAACACGGTTTATGTGACCTACGAGCGAGGCGACGACAAAGCCCCGCCTGCGACGCTGACGCTGACGCCGCTGACGTGCTGGAAGTCGTACCATGCCGAAATGCATATCTGGTCCGGCTTCCCCCATGCCGAAGGACCGGACGCGGACGGGTGGAGCGTGCAGGCGACGCCGGATGCGCCCCCGCTCCGATTGCAGGTCGCGGGGGGAACGTGGCGCGCGGCGGGCTGGACGCACGACCGCATCGTACATGAGCGCGAAGGCGAGCGCGGTTTCGCATGCGAGGAAAGTTTGTACTGCCCCGCTGTGGTTCAGGTTCCGCTACCGGTCGGGAAAACAGTGGCGTTCGTCGCAACGGTCGAGGACGGCGCTATTGCGAGCGCGCCCGAGGCGCTCGCCGAGATCGGTCAGCATCAGTTCGGTTTGGTGCGAATCGCCGAGGCGACCGGGGCGGCCCGCGACGAGATCGGACGCGACCTATCGCTTGCCGCCGATCAGTTCGTGATTCGCGCGCCGGGCGGGCGGGCGACGATTTTAGCCGGTTACCCGTGGTTCACGGATTGGGGCCGCGACACGATGATCGCGCTTCCGGGCGTTTGCCTCGCGACCGGACGCTTCGATGTGGCCCGCGAGATACTGGAAGGCTTCGCCGCGTACGTTTCGGACGGCATGATCCCGAACCGCTTCCCGGACGCGGGCGAAACGCCCGACTATAACACGTGCGACGCCACGCTCTGGTTTGTCCACGCCTGCGACGCGTATGTTCAAGCGACCGGCGACGCCGCTTTCAAGGCGCGCCTGTTGCCGGTTCTCGAAAGCGTCATCGAATGGCACGTTAAAGGAACGCGATTCGGTATCGGCGTGGACGCAAGCGACGGTCTGCTCCGGGCAGGCCAGGCGGGCGTACAACTGACTTGGATGGACGCCAAGATCGGCGACTGGGTGGTCACGCCGCGCCGGGGTAAGCCGGTCGAGATAAACGCCCTGTGGATCGCGGCTCTCAAAATCGCGTCGCGCTGGCAGGCGAGTGAGGAATGGGACTTCCACGCCGACCGCGCGACCGCTTCGTTCAAAGCCAAATTTATCCGCCCGAACGGGCTGGGTTTGTACGACGTTATCGCCGAAGACGGAACGCCGGACGGAGCCATTCGCCCCAACCAGATTATCGCCGCCGCGCTCCACGACGGACCGCTCACGCCCGAAGAGGCCGCGCCCGTGGTCGCGGTCGTGGAGCGCGAACTGCTGACGCCATGCGGTTTGCGAACGCTCGCCGTTTCCGATCCGTCGTACAAGGGCGCGTATGTGGGCGGTCCGATGGAGCGCGACGGCGCGTACCATCAGGGAACGGTGTGGCCGTGGCTTCTGGGGCCGTTCGTGGATGCGTACCGCCGCGTCCACGGCCCAACCGCCGACACGTCCCGGTTCGTTGCGCCGCTTCTGGAAACGAGGGGGCGCGATTATGGCGTGGGCGGGATCGCCGAGATTTTCAGCGGCGACGCGCCCCACAAGCCGAATGGTTGCCCCTTTCAAGCGTGGAGCGTCGCCGAACTGCTCCGCGTCCGCTGACCCATTTTTGTCACATTCCACGCCTCAAACGCGTATGTTCAAGGGCGGTTGATCGTCCGGTTTCGTTTTTTGCCGCCGAATTTCAAACATGACGCACCTCGCCCGGATTGTTTTTCGTGTTCTCACCGTTGCGGTCTTCGCTTGTTGCGCCGCGCTTGCCGTGCTGTTCGCAGGGCCGCGCCAGCCCGTACGCGCCGCTGAGGTTGGTCCTGCGCCGCAAACGACGGCGCCGCCTAAAGCCCAGACTAAAGACTCGATGAAGCCGATTCGGCTCCGGGTTTTGGTGTTGAACTACGATCCGATTATCGAATCCGAAAACAAACGGCTCCATGAGGTTTGCGGATGGCGCGATTCGCATGAGTTGGTCAAAAACCATATGGTCGATCTGCGCGATGTGTCCCGAGGTCAGGTGCGAGTTGAAGTTAAGGAATGGCGCGATGTGGACGGTTTCCCGCCCAAGAAGGACGGGTTTGTTTACACGGATGACGGCTATCTCGCCTGCTGGCGCGGGAACAAAGGCTGGCACACGCCCGACTCCGCCGATTACAACGCCTTGCTGAAAACATTCGATATTCCCGCCCGGGTAGACAAAGACGAGTTCGACGAGGTTTGGGTGATGTCGTCGCCGCAAACCGGAATGTGGGAATCCACGATGGCGGGCCGGGGCGCGTACTGGTGCAACTCCGAGCCGGTCGCGGGCGTTGCGACGAACCGTTTGTTTGTGGTCATGGGCTTCAACTATGAGCGCGACGAGGCCGAGATGATCCACGACTGGGGGCATCGAACCGAGAGCGTTTTGAACCACGTATGCGGCGAGTGGAACAATAAAGCGTCCAAAACGCCGTGGGACCGGTTTTCTCTTACAGGTAAGGACGCGCAAGCGGACAAACCGGCGGGCGCGGGCAACTGCCATTTCCCGCCCAACGCCATCAAAGATTACGACTACGCAAACGACGCGAAGCGGCTCTCCAATGCCGACGATTGGCTTGCCTATCCCAAACTTACGAGCGAAGCCGCGCTGGTGAGCAAAGACAATTGGAATGGCGTCACGTTTCCCGTAACAGATTCGCGCAAGCGCGGCGGCAAGATTGATTACCAGCGCGGCTACCTCAAATGGTGGTTCGCGCGCATCCCGCACGCTCCGGGCCGCGCCGGGGACGGCAAATTAAACAACTGGTGGCCGTACATCGCGGACTTGAACGCGAACAAAGAAACGCGCCCGTAGCGTATCAAAAGCGAAAGCGCAAGAGATTATCAGCGAAACATGACACAGGCAAACCAAACAATATCAGGCGGCGAGGCGCAGGCGAGATGGTGGGACGGGCGGCGGATCGGCGCGGCCCTTGCCGCGTCGTTGTGCGTTCACGCTGTTTTGCTCTGGTTTGCGGTTCCCGCGTTGTTCCGCACAATTCAGCCCGTGGTCGCCGCTCCCGATGTTCCGGTCACGATTACGCTTCGCGACGCCCCAACCCCCAAGCCGGTTGTAACCGCCGCGCCGCCCGCCCCCAAAACGCCGCCGCCGCCGGTTGGCCCGAAGCGCGGACGGTTCGCGGGCGTTCAGCATGACAGCGCGCGTCGCCCTGGCGCAACCGGCGCGCCCGGCCCGCGCTTGCGGCGCGCGGTCACGGGCGCGCGAACGGCTTCCATCCCGCGCGAAACGCCCACAAACGAAACCGGCGGTTCGCCCGCCCCGAACGCGACACTCACCGGAAGCGGCGGCGTCAAGGCGCCCGAAAAGCCGATTGAGGATGTGGTTTTCAGCGGCGGCGGGCGCGGCGGCAAGTCGCTTCCCGTAGATGAAGCGACACAGGGCGGCGGCAAGGGGAACGAGTCGCCCGCGTCCGCGCCGCTTGCCGAAAAGGTATTGACATCGGACAACCCGGACGCGCCGACCATCGCCGCCGCGCCGACCGTGGTCGCGCAAACGCCCGCGCGAATCGCCCCGACAGTCAAAGGCGCGGGGAACCGCGAGGAAACGCAGGGGGTCGGCTTCAAGGACACAACCGGTATTGGGACGACCGACAAGCCCGATGCGCCTCGTATGGCGACGATTAAGCGTCCGCGCGACGCCGACGGCGCGGGTATCGGCGCGCTTGCGGCCCGTGACGCGGTTCGTACCGGAACCGACAATCCGGGCGGCGGCAAGGGCGACGGCTCGCGCCTCCCCGGAACCGGCGGGGTCGCCGGGCAGGGGTACGGACGCGGGAGCGGCAATGGAAGCGAGGGCGGCGCGGGCGGCGACAACGGACAAAGCGGCGGAGGCGGCGGGGCGGGCGGGCGCGGGTCCGTGTTCGGCGTCACGGCGCCCACGGTTGCGTCCGGGCGCGCATCGCTTCGCGTGGTGTATCTTTTAGATGTGTCGCTCTCGATGTTTGAAAAAAACCGCTTCCGCAAGGCCAAAGAAGCGTTGAAAGAAGCCCTCCACGAACTCGAACCCGGCGATTCGTTCAACGTCATCGGCTTTTGCGGCACGACCCGCAATCTTGATTTCGCCCTTCGTCCCGCGACCGGCAGCAATGTGCTTCAAGCGATGGTGTTCATTGACAGCCTGTATCTCGATACTGGCACCAACATCGGAGGGGCGATCAAATCCGCGCTTGCGAACCCCGACGTGAACCGTATTTACCTTTTGTCCGACGGCGACCCGACCTCGGGTATCACGGATCACCGAGAGTTGCGCGAGGCCGTGCGCGAGTGGAACGCAGGCCGTAACGCCCAGATTATCGCCATCTCGCTCGGCTCCGGCAGGCGTTACACCGGCTCGCCTTTGCTACGGAACCTCGCCGAAGACAGCAACGGCGCGTTCGAGTACATCAACATGGACAAGAAGTAAAGCGGCTTCAGTACACGTTCACGCCCGCTACGATGTCGCCTTTGCTGTCCGGCTCCACAAGCAAGCGTTTGTTGGCGGTTGTGGCGGCGGGGTTATTAATCGCTTTCCCGCCATCGTCCACGCCGTCCGGCCCGACGCTGTACAAAACGTAGGCGTTCGCGCTTGTGCGGCGGTAGCGAAGCGGCGCAGGCGACGGCGCGAACGGGTCGGCGGGAATGTGGATCAGCGCGCCCGCCTCGACGACATCGGGCAGGGCGGTGAGAAGAGCGCCGTTCTCTGCGCGGTAAGCGCGAAGCGCGAGCGCAACGGCGAGAAGGGCGGTTTGCGTATCCTCGTTCGCGGTTTGCCGGAAAGCCGCCGTCGCGTACACCGGAAGCAGAATCCGGCTCAAACCGTCGCGCGGGATTTTGATTGGTTTACGCTCCGCGTACGGTTTGTCCGACTGCGCGATCAGCGCGTCCATGTAGCCGGTGATGTTGTCGTAAGCCTCGCGTTTTGACCAGATCGTGTAAAACAAAAAAGGAACGGGCGGGTTCGACCAGCCTTGATCCTCTGCTGACGGGGAAGGCCCGGCGACGCTTCGAGGTTTGCCGCTCCATACCTGCCCTAACGACCCTTGCAACGTATATTTTTCTTCAACCAGCGTGTCTTTGAACGGAATACGGCGGGCGGCGAGGTCTTCAAGCCGGTGAGCGGACGCGTGTGCGTCGGAGGCGTTCAGGCGGTTCAGGTTTTGCCACAGCGGACGGCGCGCGACCGCTTGACAGGCGACCGACACGAGCCGGGGGATAAGCGCGCCACCGCCCGCGATCTGCTGCCCCATCGCGATACCGTCCAAACACGCCGCCGCCCCGCCGGTTGAATCCCCTTCAGCGAAGCGATTAGCCCCGTCAAGGGCGGCGAGACGCGCAAGGTTCCGGTATTGTTTCAAGTAGGGGAACTGCGCCTCGAAACTGCGTATAGGCGGTTGATAATACGTCTGCGTCAGGGCGACCTTTGCAAGCCGCGAAGCGTCGGCATTGGCGGCGAGAAGTTCGGCGCGCTTTGACCATGCCACAGGATTTCGCGGTTTGCCCTGTGCATCAAACAGCGCATCCGCAACTTCCGTGGTGCGTTTCACGCTTTGGATGGCTTTCTGGTATGTATCAAAAGCGTTGGGGCGCGGCGGAGCGGGAGGGGCGGGAACGCGAATATCCGGCGTTTGGTTACCCGTTACGACGCGCGCTATAGTTGCAACGACAAACAATCCGAGAAGCGACGAACAACCCATCTTCCATTTTTTCATACACGCCATTCTCCTTTGCGTTTTGACAACGTCGCGAACGGAACAATCACGTTCCCTAAGCGACGCGCGCACGTTTTTAGTAGTCGTTCACGCCAGCCACGATGTCGCCCCGGCTCTCCGGGATCGCTTGATAACGCGCTTTGGGCGACCGGCTAAGATCGTCAATGGGCGCGCCGCCGTTGTCCGCGCCGTCCGGGCCGACACTATAAACCATGCCGACGCCGCTTTTGTAGCGAAGCGTCGCCCCGCCCCGCGCGAACGGATCAGCGGGAACGCGGCGAAGGTAGCCCTTCGTCACCAACGTTTGCAAGTCGGCGGGAAAAGCGCCGTGTTCCGCACGATACGCGCGAACCGCAAGCGCGGCGATGAGCAAAGCCGTTTGCGTTTCCTCGCTCGCGGTTTCTTTGAAGAACTTCCCGTCGGCGTATGGAAGCAACAAGCCGTTAAGAATTTCTCCCGGTACGGCTGGCGCGGGCTTGCGCTCCGCGTAAGGTTTATTCGACGACGAGATCAAGGCGTCCATGTAAGCGGTCATGTGGTCAAAGGTTTGGCGCTTAGGCTCAATGGCGAAGACCATTTCCGAAGGCAAAGGTTCGGTTTTGTTCTTGTCCTCGTCATTCGATGGTGGCGGCGGATGTTTACGGAAATACTCGCCGGTGAAAACCTGCGCCAACGAGGTTTGAGCGATGCGCTTTTCTTCGGTTAATGTTTCCGCAAGGGGAACGCGGCGAGCGGCAAGCGATTCGAGACGACGGGCAAACGTAAGAGCGGTTACGGCGTCCAGACGGTTTACGTTCAGCCATAAAGAACGGCGGGTTATCGCTTGACACGCTACGGAAATTTCCCGCGCCCGAAGACCGCCGCCACGCGCGACCTGCTCCCCGAACGCGACACCTTCTAAAGCCGCCGACGCCCCGCCCGATGTGTCGCCGCTTGCAAAGCGGTTGTTGGCGTCAAGCGCAAAAAGACGCGCGAGGCTTCGGTATCCCTTCAGGTACGGATGCTCGGCGAGAGTATCACGGTTCGGCGGCTGGTAGTATTCCTGCGTCAACCCGACCCGTGCGAGGCGCAGGGCGTCCCGGTTCGCCGCAAGAACATCGGCGCGCTTGGCCCACATGTCGGGCTTGAACGGCTTGCCATCGCGGTCAATTGAGGAGTTGCCAACGTCGTCGCCAGGCGCCATACATTTGGTCGCCGTTTGGTACGTGTCGAACGCGTTCGGGCGGGGAAGCGGCGGTGGGGGCGGAATTTTTATGTTCGGCGTCCGGTTGCCTGTGACAACGCGCAACAAGAGCGTGACCGCAAAAAGGGCGACAAACGCCCTGACCCAATTGGTCGCTTTATTCATATGTGTAGTCTCCAACAAACTTTTATTATAGCGTTGACGATTACAGCGTTCGCAAATGGAAGCCGCCGTCCACGTTGAAGACTTCGCCGGTCGAGAACGGGAAATCGCCGCGCGCGATAGCGGCGACCGCGCGTCCCACATCCGATGGCTCGCCCCAACGCTTAATCGGCCACACGCCATCCGCAATCATCTGGTCATACTTTTCGCGGACGCCGCCCGTCATGGCGGTCGCGATAATGCCGGGCCGAACCTCGTACACGCCGATTCCGTACGGGGCGAGTCGGGCCGCCCAAAGCGCGGTCATCATGCTAAGTCCGGCCTTCGAGATACAGTAATCGCCCCGGTTTGTGGACGCCGCATACGCGGAAACCGACGAAATCGTGATGATTTGCGGCGCGGGAGTTGCGCCGCCTTCCCGATCCGCCTGCGCGATCATTTGGCGCGCGACCAACTGGGTGAGGAAGTAAGGGCCTTTGAGGTTGATGTTTATCAAACGGTCGAACGACTCCGGCGACGCGTCCAGAATATCCGCCCGGACGGTTGGCGCGACGCCCGCATTGTTGACCAGTAAATCAATACGCCCGTAGGCCGCGAGCGTTTCGGCAAGCAGTCGCTCCCGGTCAGCCTCAACCGAAATGTCGCCCTGACAAATAACGCCGTCGCCGCCCGCCTCGCGTACCAAGCCGAGGCATTCGTGCGCGGCGGTTTCGTTCCCGGCGTAGTTCACGACCACAGCGAAGCCCAGTCGCGCAAGTTCGACGGCAATGCCGCGCCCAATCCCGCGCGACGCCCCGGTGACCAGCGCGACCCGGCGCGACGGGGAGGCTGAGGGCTGAGGGTCGGAAGCGGCTACGGGTTCAACGTTTGTCGCGGGCGGGTTGGGTTCGTCGCGCGTATCTGTCGTAAAGAGGGCGTCGGGCGCGGGTGCGTCGGACGGCGCGGATAACTCCAGCATTTCCGGTAGCGGAGGCGCCGTTTCCTCGGGCGCGAGAATCAACTCGGCGGGTTCTTCTGGGGGCGACAACGTTTCCGCTTCCGGCGCCATGACTAAATCTGCGGGTTCCAGTGATGGCGGCGCGGCGACCGTTTTCCTTCCTGTTCGTGGCGCGGCGGGCGACGCCAACTCCTTTGCCGTTTTTGACTTTGGCGGTGCGGCAGTGGTTTTCGGCGCGTCCGGTTGCGGGTCCGGCGCGGCATCAGTGGCGGGCGGCGCAGGCTCATCGAAGAGAGATGGGGGGGCGTCGTCAAACAGGGAAGGTTTGTTTTCATCGCTTTGTGGCACTATTTGGTTTCTCCGTCGGCGGGCGACGCCAGGGTTTCCTCGGTCGGGCCGTCTGTCCACGTTCGCGCGAACGCGGGCAGGCTGTCTTCGGGGTACGGCGCGGTATCAACGAACGGCGCGGCGGGCGCGGCGTCCAAAAGAACAAGGGCTTTACGGAGCGCCTCAACAAAAAAATACTCGCCGAACAAAACCGCCTCGCCGACGCCCAGATTTTTATGAATATGGTACACGCCGCCGTTCAAAACGCCCTCGAAGCCCGGCGTTTTGTCGCCCAGGTAGCGGTTCGCAAGAGACGTAAGCGACGTTAAGGCGAAGTCGCGGTAGGCGCGGGCGCGGGTCGGGTCCGGCGCGAGGCGCGCCAAATCCAGCAGGCCGGAGGCGGCGATAGCGGCGGCGGATGTGTCCACTTGCGTGCGGGCGAGCGGGCCATCAAGCGGCGCGTCGTAGTCCCACGGCGTGACGCCGTCGCTCGGCGTGTTTTCGAGATAATAGTCCGCGTTCAGCAAGGCCGTGTCGAGGTACGAAACCGAACCGGACTGCAAAAACGAGCGTGAGAACCCGTACAGCGACCACGCCAAACCCCGGCTCCAGCACGAATCGCCCCGGTAGCCTTGATGTGTAGATTGGTGCAAACATTCGCCGGTTTGCAAATTGAACAACGCTTCGTGGGCCGTAGAGCCGTCGCCCCGGACGAGCGTGCGGCGCGTGGTTTCGCAGTGTCGGTGCGCGATAGCGAGCAGGTGCGCGTCGCCGGTCTCGCGGGCGGCGTGGAAGACCGTCCCGACATTCATCATAATGTCAATAAACAGCGATGCCGGTTCCACAAACGAGCGCAAATACTGCCCGTTCGCCTGAAAGCGCATCGCCATCGTTTTCCCGGCTTGAATTAGAACCGGGTCAATTCGATCGGCAGGCCCGCCTAACTCTTTCCACCGGAGATAGGTGGAAAAGAACAAAAAACCCAGATCGTGAACCGCGCGGTCGTACTGCCTATCTTCCAGCGGTGTGGAATACGAAACCGCTTTATCCAGCCAGAACGCTTCGCCGGTCGCTTCGGCGAAGAGAAACATCATGCCCGGAAAAAAGCCGTCGCACCAGTGCGTCCAGCGCTTGGTGTCCTCGCCGAACTTGCCGTTCACGGTGTACATCGGGTAGTAGTCGGCGGGGTATTTCTCGGTCAGGGCCCGCACCTGCGCCTGCGCGAAGTCGAACGCGTGTTGCAACGTTTGCCGGGTCGCGGCGCGGTCAAGGTTGGTGGTAGTTGGCATAAGGAGAAGGTGTTGGGTGTTGGGTTTTAGGTGTTGGTCAGGTCGGGCGTTTGGGTTTCGGGTGGGTCGCTTGGCGGGTCGGACGCAGTGTGCGGCGCGGCGCGCAGGCTGGCAACAAAGCCCGAAAGAGGAGCAGCGTTTAGGCGGGGCGGCGGAACGGGTTGATCGCACAAAGAACTAAGACCGTGGTCGCTCAAATGCTGAAGAATAGCGGGATCGTCCCCGCCGTAGCGGATACTCCACGCCTCGCTTACGAACATCGCGTAGATCGCTTGTTGCACTTCTTCATCCGTTTCGGGCTGACGCCGGAAGTAGCAGTGCGCGTCAACGCCGTCGCTTTCGAGGGGCGGAACCATCAGTTCCGGCGCTTCATAGGGGGCATTCCCGCACATGAAGCAGTAGCCGTTCTCCACATAAAATGGGCCGGGGGCGTTTTTGGGGTAGCGAATGAATTGTTTAACGTGCGGTTGCGGTTCGGCGTCGTTTGCACCGTCGCCGAAGACGGGCAGATTATATGCCATTGCGTTCGCTTTCCAAGTTATTTATCGGTAGCTCATCGGCGAGGACGCGGTTAGAAAAAGCGGGTTCGTCTTCAAACAAACCCGGCGTCAAGTCCTGCGGTTCAACAAACAGGGCGTTCTCGTCGGCGTTGCTACTATCCGCCTCGTTTTGAGGGGTAACGGCGACGAGCGGCCAAAATGGACCGGGATTGGGGCGAGGCGGCGGAACCGAATGGTCGCACAATCTTCCAAGACCGAGGTCGCTCAAACGTTGAAGGATGGCGAAGTCGTCACCGCCGTAACGAATAGCGTCCGCCTCGCTTACCGCTATCGCGCGGATGGCCCTTTCTATCTCGTCCGGCGTTTCCGGTTGACGTCCGAAGTAACAATGGTGATACTCGTTGCCGTAAATGTCAGGGCTTGTCGAATCCCATGAAATCAACTCCGGCGCCTCCGCAGGCGCAAGACCGCTACACATACACTCACCGTCTACAACATAGAATGGGCCGGGCGCATTTTTGGGATAACGCACAAATGAACGCGCTCGCTCGGTCCCCTCGTCGTCGGACATAGGCAGGTTAAACGCCATTGTCGCTTTCGTTCTCCAGTTTGCTTGAACAGATTTGCATGGCGGTTGGTTAAAAGCGTGGGTATCGGTCGCACTTCTCACCCAAACGTTGGATAATGGCGGGATCGTCGCCGCCGTAACGGATACAATCCATTTCAGTTATCATCACAGCGTTTATGGCGTGTTCGACCTCCTCCGGCGTTTCGGGCTGACGCTTGAAATAGCAATCCTCGTTGGTGTCGACAGGCGACGCCATCAGTTCGGGCGCCTCGTGAGGCGCGAGGCAGCAGTGTAAGCATTCGCCTTTGACCACATAAAACGGTCCGGGCGCGTTTTTCGGATGGCGTTCAAATAGCGAATTATCAGTCACCGCATCTGGTTCGTCATCCGGGCCTTTGACAGATATGGGCAAGTTGTACGTCATTGTCGTTTTTTTTCATTCACCTACAGTGATTCGGGCGTATCGAATGATTTGTTTAACGTAGCCTTCGGGCATCACAGTGTAAAAGCGCGTTTCGTGTGGGTTGACAACGCCTGCAATCGGTAGAGCGTTAGGCGCAACCGGGAAGCAATAGGTCACGGGCGTGGGCGGCGGCAACGGCGTGACCGCACGCGGTGGTGCGACAGCGCGAGGCCAAAGCGGGGTTGGATTTGGGCGCGGGGGCGGAACGGGATTATCACACAGAAAGTCGAGGCCGAGGTCGCTCAAACGTTGAAGAATAGCGGGATTGTCTCCGCCGTAGCGTAGCGCCGTGGTCTCACTGACCGCCATTGCGCGAATTGCGTTCTCTATCTCTTCGGGCGTTTCCGGTTGACGCCCGAAGTAGCAATAATAGTAGCCCTCGCCATTAACGCCCGGTCCGGTCGGGTCTTCGCTTAGTAGTTCCGGCACTTCGGCGGGCGCGAGGCCGCTACACATACATTCGCCATCCACGACATAGAATGGGCCGGGCGCGTTTTTATAGTAGCGGACAAAAGGCGGCGTTTGCGCGTTGGGTTCGTCGTCGCTATCAAAAACGGGCAGGTTGAACGCCATTGTTGTTTTCGTTCTTCTCGCCTACTTTTGGTTCAGCGCGACGCGGGCGAGTTCGTCGTGGACGCGGTTGATTTGCTGTTTGGTGTCGGACAAACGGCGAATACGGGCTTGGGCGGACTGGCCCATCACTTTGATGCGCGCCGGGTCGCGGATCAGCGCTTCGAGCGCGCGGGCGAATGCGGCGGGATCGCGGGGCGGCGGGAGGATACCGCTCGCTTCGTTAATCATCTCGCTCGCCGACCCGATATTGGTGGTGACAATCGGCAGACCGGCGGTGAACGCCTCGGTGAAACTCAAACTAAAGCCCTCAGATTCGCGATTCGCCTGACAGTACACGTCCGACGAGGCGAGGAACTGCGGCACGTCCTGCCGGTAACCGGCGTAGCGGATTCGGTCCTCGATTCCCGCCTCGCGCGCCTGCTGTTTCAAGCCGTCCAGGTACGCGATCTCGTCCGGGCGTTGCGCGCCGCCGATTAGCCAGTGCGTCCAGCCCGGCACGTCTTTCAGGAGCGCGAGGGCCGCGAACAAATCGGTATGCCCCTTCCACGGGTCCATGCGCGTCGCCTGCACCAGCACAATATCGCTATTAGGGGTGGTCATCTCGGCACGGAGGGCGTCCCGCGCGCCCGGCGCGAGCGCGAACCGGTCCGGCCCAAACGGTTGCGGGTAATTGATAACGGCAGTGGGGACACTGGGAAAGAACGTGTCTTTGCCGCTTTGAACCGTGTGCGCGCTGACGCCGATCATCAAGTCCGGCGCAAAGCGTTTTTTTTGCACCAACTTGTCGAACAAATCCGGCTGATGGACGGGGCCGTGCATATAGAAAACGACCGGGACGCCCAGAGCGCGGCAGGTCGGCCCGAACAACCACACGGGCTTTGGCATATGGCACACCGCGACATCCGGGTTTAATCTCGCGATCGATTTCGACACGGTACGCCGTGACTGCCACACGCTCCACGGGCGGCTGTAGCGCGCCTCGCCGACAAGTTCCACCGAAGCCCCGGCGTTTCGCATCTCCCCGGCGAGCCGCCCGTCGAAGCATTCGCCAAAAATCGGCTCCATCGCGGGACACAAGGCGCGCTCACGGGCCAAAGTCGCAAGAAACGTTTCCACGCCGCCGTAGAGCGGCGCGGCATGGAGGTGAAGAACTTTCAAATAATACGCTTTCGGTATGGGGAAGTAAGGCCGCGCGTAATCGCGTCGTCGGTCATAACCTTTACGGGCCACGCCCCGCCTTTCCTTCTTTGCGCCCTCATTGTCGCCCGGTCTGCGTTCTCTAAACCGGCAGGTCGTCGAGCGTCACCCACGCGCGCGACGCCCACGAGTTCAAACCGGCCTCGGCAAGTTGCACGCCCTTCGCGCCTTCTAAGAGACCGTACTCCCACGGCGCATCTAAAACGACGTGTTTCAAGAACAGCTCCCACTGGGCGCGGAAGCCGTTGTCGAAAATCTGGTTGGTGGGAACCGTCATCCAATTTTCGCCAAAGTCAATCGGGCTGTCCAGATCCGGGTTCCACACCGGGCGTGGGGTCGCGCCGTACGGTTGGATCTTGCAGTTCCGCAGACCTGCGACCGCCGAGCCGTGGGTTCCGTCCACCTGAAGCGTCAGCAGATCGTCGCGGCGGACCCGCGTGGTCCACGACGAGTTGAAATGCGCAATAATGCCTTTATCGAGTTCAAAGGTGGCGTAGGCGGAATCATCGGCGGTGCAAACATACGGCTTTCCGGCCTCGTCGATCCGCTCCTTGATATGGGTCGCGCCCACGCACGAAACGGCTTTCACCGGCGCAAAAAGGTTGTCCAGGACGTACCGCCAATGGCACAGCATATCTATGATAATGCCGCCGCCGTCTTCCTTGCGGTAATTCCACGACGGTCGCTGGGTCGGGATCTGGTCATGCCCGGTGAAAACCCAGTAGCCGAACTCGCCGCGCACGGACAAGATCTCGCCGAAGAAGCCGGTATCAATGAGCAGTTTCAGTTTCTGCAAGCCGGGCAGGAACAACTTATCCTGAACAACGCCGTGCTTGACGCCCGCGTCTTTGGCCTGCAGGTACAGATCATACGCCTCCTCGGTGTTGACGCCGGTCGGCTTTTCGCAGTAGATATGCTTCCCCGCCGCAATCGCCTTTTTGACAGCGGGCGCGCGGAGTTGCGTCAACTGCGCATCGAAGTAGATTTGATTATCCGGGTTCGCGAGGGCCTCGTCGAGGTTTGTGGTGAACGTCGCGCCCACCCCGCTTCGCTCCGCAAGATGCGCGAGTTTCGCCGCGCTACGCCCGACCAGAACCGGGTGCGGCATGATCACCGCATCGTCGCCGATTTTGATACCGCCATCCTTGTTGATAGCGGCAATCGAGCGAAGCAAGTGCTGGTTCGTCCCCATGCGCCCGGTGACGCCGTTCATAACCACCCCGATATTGTGCGTTTTCACGTGTTGTCCTCGTCGTTGTCTTCAGGCGTCAGGAGTTGCGCCCCATACCGAATGCGTAAAATGCGGATCACCGCTTCGTCATCCACCGTTCGCGGAGCGATCACGCAGTAGAAAATGCGTTGCGCGTTGCGGGAGCGGCGACTATGTGGACCAAAATAAAGAAAGGGTCGGGTTTCACGCCCGAATAGTTGCGACGCCTCCAAATCTACTGCGTACGCGCGCGGGCCGGGAAACTCTGTAAGCGCTTGGTAGGCGGCAAGCAAACCGTTCAACCATTCGGCGGCGAACACGGGCGATGTTCCTAACAAACTAAAATACATAGCGTCCCGCTCGGCCCGCGCTTTATCGGATTCCTCTAAAACAAAACGTAGGGGCGGCGGATCGTCCGAATTGTCATCTGTTATAAGAAGCCGTCTCGCTCCCGTTTGGCGCGGGTTGCGTCATCCATATCGGCAACGGCTTTTTCGGCGGCGGCTTCTATCTCAGCACGTGAGCGCGGGTGCGGCAGATGGTAGCGCGTCCGCTCCGCTTCCAGATCAAACGGATGAAACGGCCCTTCCACGACACTCTGCGCTTCTTGTTTTTCGCGCGCACGCTCATCGGCCCGCGCGACGCCCTCATGAAGCAAAGCGGTTGCGAACTGATTTATGTCGCTTCCCTGCTCGCTCGCCATTCGTTGCAAACGGTCCAACGTCACCTCATCCGCATCAATAATTACCTCAATTACCTCAGCCATTGTTTTTCGCTTTCTTATCTAAAAAGAAGTTCGCCACCACGCCGTTTTTCACACGTCGCTTTGCGAAGGGACGCTCCCGCTTGCTACCTGTCCGACAAGACAACTACCTTGACCGCCCAGGCGTGGCAAGCGTGGAAAAAGGCGCCGCCTTTATCCGCGACGGGCAACCAGAAAAGCGCGTGTTCGCCATTCCCACTTGCGGGTTCATCCGTTGCAAGCGCGCCCCGGAAGAACGTGGCGCGCATGTCGAAAAAGCCCTCGTCGCCCGCCGCGAAATATTGCCGTGCGGTTCCTATCTCGCGGGTCAACGAAACGCCAAGACCCAACTCCTCGCGCACCTCGCGGATAGCGGTTTCCGCAGGCGTTTCGCCGGGAAGCGACCCGCCGCCCGGTAGGAAATAGCCGTTTCGGCCTTTTACAACCGCAACCGTGTCGCCTTCCACAATCACGACATACGCCGCCGCTCGTTTTTTGTACGTAACGCCGGGTAGCGGCTCACCCAAAACAACCATAGTGCGTTACCCGCTCGGTTTGTCCGTGCATTGCGGGGCCGCGCCGGGGGGGAGCGGCGGGGCTTCGATTCCTGCGCGCGGAAGCGTGCCATCTAATTCCTGACGCCAATGGGCGACATCGCCTGCGGGACCGTAGCAGTAGATCATCGTGAGCGGCGTCAGGCCGACATTGGTAAGTTGGTGGAAAACGCCGGACGGGATATACGCGGCCTGCCCCGTTGTTAATGGGCGTTTCTCCTCGCCCAAACACATCTCGCCGTCGCCGGACACGACAAAATACACCTCGTTCTGTTCCTGATTGTGCCACGGAACCTGCCCGCCGTTCGGCTCCAATACCACGTAGCCCATGCTGAAGTTTTGGCATTGGATGGGTGACACGCCCCCGACAAGGTTGCGGGTTCGGCGACGTGCGGGATAAACGCGTCCCTCGATCTCGGATAAATCGGCGATAATCATGAAAGTTCCTCGCTTTGGCGCCAGCCGAGCGCGTGGGATATATCGCGAGCCGCGCGGCGAAGCGCCGTTTCGTGGCTGCCGTCCGCATCCGGCGCGCTGAGAAGCGGCAGGGCGATAGCGGCCCGGATCTCCCCGCTCGCGTCGCGGATCGGCGCGGCGAGGGCGTACAAGCCGCGCTTGTATTCTTCGCGATCCCATGCGATACCCTCCGCGCGGATCGCGCCGAGTTCGCGCTCCAGCGCATCGGCATCCGTAACCGTGTTCGCGGTAAAAGCGCGTAGCGGGCCGCTTGATAAGTATGCGCGGCGTTCCGCATCGGGAGCGTACGCGAGCAACACTTTTCCGACTGCGACCGCATGAAGGGGAAATTGCGCGCCCACCCCGCCCATCAGCGCGATTTCGGGGTGCGACGGCGATGCGACCCGCGCGACGCACAGCGCGACATCGCCGCTTCGCACCGATAACTGCGCGCCTTCGCCGGTCGCGTCCGCAAGAGCGCGGAGCGGCGTGTCGGCGGCGCGAACCAGACGGGAACGGGCGGGGGCGCGCGCCGCAAGACCAACCACGCGAAAGCCGAGCGACCAGCCGCCTCGCCCGCCGCCGCTTTCCTGTTCGATATAGCCGCGCGCCCGCAACGTCGCAAGGAGCCGGTGCGCGGAGGCCTTCGGTAATTCCAGCCGCGCGGCGATCTCGGTCAGGTTCGGCGCGGCCCCCTCGGGCGCGTTTTCCAGAAGTTCCAGAATATCCAGGGCGCGCTCCACGGCGGGAACACCACTCGATATTGTTTCATATTTGGAACTGTTTTCCGCAAGCGAAATCATTATGAAGATAATACAATGCCGGTTTATCGTTTGTCAAACCGGCGCGGCTTGTTAGTTATCGTCTTTGTCCTGTCGCTTCCGTGGGGAACAAAGGAAAATGAGAAAGGCGAAACCAAACCTGAGCGCATGGATGCTTCCGCGCCGCGTTTGGAAACTCCCTCTCCCGCCACTTCCCCGCTTGTCACCGGACGGTTTCACGAGACGCCGGGCTACGCGTCGTGGCGGCCCAAAGGCACGCGCGATTACCTGCTTATCTTCACGCAAACGGGGCGGGGGCGGTTCGGTAGCGGCGACGGAACGCCGGACCTTTTTTGCGAGCGCGGGGATACGGTTCTTCTGCGCCCCGGCGCGCTCCATGATTACGGAACCGCGCCGGGCGCAAGCGGTTGGGAAATCGTCTGGGCGCATTTTCTGCCGCGCCCGCACTGGAGCGACCTTCTCCAATGGCCCGCGATCGCGCCGGGCCTGCTCCGTCTTTCCCTGCCGGATGACGCCCTTCGCGACCGGGTCGAGAACGCCCTTGTCGCGATGAACCGGCACGCGAGGGGAGAAGGAGGGCCACGGCGCGATCAGTTCGCCCTTCACGCATTGGAGGAAGCCCTGCTCTGGTGCGACATGGCAAACCCCGAAGACCAGAACGCGCGCCGGGATGCGCGGATCGCGCGGGCGGTGGAAATTCTGCAAAGCCGACTTGCCGACCCGATCTCGGTTTCCGAACTCGCCCGCGAGGTTGATCTGTCCCCGTCGCATCTCGCGCATTTGTTCAAAGCGCAAACCGGACAAACGCCCCAGCAGTTCGTGGAGAACGAGCGCCTCGCCCGCGCCCAGCAGTTGTTGTCCCTGACCGGACGCACGGTCGCCGCTATCGCCGAGGAGGTCGGCTTTCCCAACCCGTTTTATTTTTCGCTCCGCTTCAAGAAACGCACCGGCAAAAGCCCGCGCGAGTGGCGGAAAACAGAACAGAACTAAGCGTCAAGAGGTAAAGGCGGTTAACGCGATTTCCCCTAACTCGACATTTATAGCGTTCTTGCTGTCTTCACCGCGCCCCCGCACTCCTGAGCCGCGCTTTCGCTCCCGAATCTCGGAACTCGGAAGCGTAGCGAAACGCGGTTCTCCCGTACTTATCCTGAACAGTCACATCCGCCCCGCTTTTCAGAAGCAAGTTCAAAATCGCCAATCCCCTGCCGCCGGATTCATCGCCTCGCCGGAACTCGACGGCATGAATCAGCGCGGTCTTTTGTTCGTTGTCTCTGGCGTTTACATTTACCCCATGACGAATCAGGTAGCGACAAATCCGCTCGCTGTCGGGGTTGTCGTCGCGCACAGCGTACATCAAGGTTGTTTCCCCGTACGTCGAAAGCGCTTTCACATCCGCGCCATAATCTATCAGTGCGCGGAATATCGGCCAGGAACCACGGTCTGGTCTGAGACGGCACGCCGCGCGCTGGATTGGGAGCGTGCCATACTCATCCTTCAGGTTCAGTTGGACCCCTTGTTTCAGAAGGAGAGTGACGGCGGGCAGGTCGCCGCTATCCACCGCATAACCGAGAGTTGAAGCGCCCGTCTCCCCGTGGATACTCGCTCCCCGGGCCAGAAGCATAGCCAGTATGTCGGTATGGCCTTCTTGCGCGGCGGCGCGCAGCCCCTTATCTGGGGTGGCTCCCCGGTCCAAAAGGAGACGAACCGTGTCCGCGTGACCATAATAGGCCGCAATAGGCAGAGCGGATTGTCCACGGCGGTTTTGGGTGTTGGGTGATACGCCGCCGTCCAGGAGAGCCTTAACCGCACGCGTATCCCCTACTGCCGCAGCGTTTTGTAATTGGAGGGTTCGATCATATTCCCATTCATAATGTCCCCAGACGATACAGAGGATGGCAAATAAAGCGGCGAACAGGGCCGCCTTCCGGCGGTTCAGGCGCATGACGGCAAGCCGGGTATCTTCGATGGCGTCGCTCAGGTTCATACCGACCTCATTATGTCATACAACCAGACGGAGCCGCCTGAAGCGGTCCCCTTTTTATCCCTCCCCCAGCGGCTCCCCGAGGGCGGCGGGCGGCGGGGCTTTTGCGCCCCGGACCGCAAGCGCGACCAGGGTCAGAACATACGGCGCGGCGAGGAAGAAGGGGTACGTGTCACCGATATGCAGGTGCGCGAGATACGCTTGCACGGCGGGAACGGCTTGAAGCCGGGTTTGCGCGACATCGGCGGCGGCGAAAACAAGGGCCGCGCCGAGCGCGCCGACCGGCTTCCAGCGTCCGAACACCACGATGGCGAGCGCGACAAAACCGCGCCCGCCCGTCATGCCCTCGGTGAACGTGTCGCTGATGCCAAGCGACAGCATCGCGCCGCCCAGACCGCACAGCGCGCCGGTCGCGAGCGTGACCAGCACGCGCAAACGAAGAACATTGGCGCCGGACGCGGACGCGGCGGCGGGAACCTCGCCCGCCGCCCGCAGGGTGACGCCCAGGCGGGTGCGGAACAGCAGGTACTGCGCGATTGGCACAAGAACCAGCGCGAGCAGGGTCAGGCCGTTGATCGCGCCGCCGCCTTCGCCGAACAACGGGCGAAGAGTTGGCGCGGTGACGCCGGTTGCGCCCGCCCGCCCGCTCCACGCCCGAAACAAAACGCCGGTCAAACCGAACGCGAGAAAGTTGATTGTGGTTCCGACAATCACCTGATCCCGCCGCATCGCAAGCGCAAACAAGGCGAACAAGGCCGATAACGCGCCGCCCGCAAACACGCCCGCGACCACGCCCCACAGGGGCGAACCCGTCGCGACTGCGCCCGCGACGGCGGCAAGCGCGCCCGCGATCAGCAAGCCCTCCAGACCGATATTGATAACGCCCACGCGCTCCGAGAAAACCTCGCCAAGCGACGCGAAAAGAAGCGGCGTGGCGATAACCAGACTTTGCAGAACGAACGTCCAAACGGAAAAAAAGGATAAGGGATAAAGGATAAGGGATAAAAGGGGGAGCGGCACAAGCGCAAATGTCAGGCTTGAGGGTTTTATTTTCGCGTTCATCCTTTCGCCTTTATCCTTTTCTCGCGCGCCCAGTTGTAGCCGAGAAGCGATAGGAGAGTCACCGCTTGCAATATCTGGATTACGACCGACGAAACGCCCGCCTGCTGAACCGACGACGAACCGGCGGTAAGCGCGCCGAAGAACAGGGCGGACGGAATCGCGGCTAAGGGCGATAGGTTGGCAAGAAGCGCGACCGCAATCGCGGTGTAACCGTAGCCCGGCGAATACCGGTCCGATAGAAAATACGTCACGCCGCTGATTTGGATCGCGCCCGCAAGGCCGGACAACGCGCCGGAAATTGCAAAGGCGGTCAGGGTCGTGCGCGCGAGCGGGATACCCGCGGCTTCGGCGGCGGGCGCGCCCGCCCCGACCGCGCGCACGGCGAAGCCGCCCGCCGTGCGCGCCAGGTAAAACCACACCAGCAGGGCGCAGAGAAAAGCGACGAAAACGCCCGCATGGAGGCGGGTCGCGGATAAACCGGCGACGGCGGGTTGCAACAGGACGAGGCGGGCCGGAACCGCAATTTTATCCGACTGCGGAAAGCGGACGGCGGCCTCTTGAAGCGGCCCGCGCACCAGCCACGCGACCAGTTGCAGGGCGACGAAGTTGAGGAGCAGGGTGGACAGCGCTTCCTGAACGCCTCGGTATACTTTGAGCCAGCCCGCGATAGCGGCCCAGAACGCGCCCGCCGCAACGCCCGCCACAAAAACGCAAAGTAGATGGATGGGCGCGGGAAGCGGGGCGACGCCAACCCAAACCGCCGCCGCCGCGCCCGAAAGGAACTGCCCTTCCGCCCCGATATTGAACAACCGGGCGCGGAACGCGAGCGCGACGCCCAGGCCGGTGAGGAGAAGCGGCGCGGTTTGTATCAGCGTTTCGGCGATGTTGTAGCGCGACCCGAACGCCCCGCCCCAGAGCGCGATCGCGACCGCGACCGGTGACGCCCCGGCGATACGTACGACAACGGCGAGCAGAAGCAGACCGCCCGCGACAAACAGCGCGAGAAGCGGCAAATCGCGCCGGAGCCATAAACCGATTTTCGTAAATTGCGTCACGCGGCGACATTTCCATGTTCGACCGTCGCGCCGCCCATCAGGAGGCCGAGGGTTTCGCGCCCAATTTGCGGGGAAACCGGGGAGGACAGGCGTCCCTCGAACAAAACCGCGACCCGGTCCGCGAGCGTCAGTATCTCGGACAATTCGGTGGAGATAAGAACAATCGCCGCGCCGCGCGCCTGCGCGCGCCGCAGGGCGTCGTGGACATACGAGATCGCGCCCACATCCAGACCGCGTGTCGGGTTAACGGCGACAACGACGCGCGGCGACCCGGACAGCGCGCGGGCGATCACGATCTTTTGCTGATTGCCGCCGGACAGCGAACCGGCGCGGGCATCGGGGCCATCCGCGCGGATATCGAACTCGCGGATTAGTTTCTCAGCCCGCGTCCGCAGTCGGGGCCACGCAAGGAGCGGGCCGCGCCGGAACGATGGCTCATCCTGTACGCCGAGCGCGAGATTTTCCGTGATCGTCAGCGGCAGGGCCAAACCGCGCGTTTGCCGGTCAGCCGGGATTACCGCAACGCCCGCGCGCCGGAACGCGCCCGCCCCATGCGCGGGAGCCGCGCCGCCCACAACAATACGCCCTGTTTGCGCCCGTAACAATCCGGCCAAGCATTCGCCAAGTTCCGCCTGCCCGTTGCCATCCACGCCCGCGATCCCCAAAATCTCCCCGGCGGCGACCGCGAACGAAACGTTCTCCAGAAGCGCCCTTCCCCCGCCCGCCCCAGCATTCACGGTCAGGTTTTCCACGGATAAAACAGGCGGTAGAGGTGTTGGGTGTTGGGTATTGGGTATTGGGGATGATGCTTCCGCCTTCAATAAGGGGGGAGCGTTAGGTAAGGAGGTTGCGGCGTCATCTACGGCCTGGGTCGGGTCCCCAACACCTAACACCCAACACCCAACACCTTTACCGCCCGCCTCGCGCGCCGCTTGCGCCTCAAGCATCTGCGCCGCATCGGAGTCCGCGCCGACCATCGCCTGCGCGAGTTCGGCGGCGGTGGGCGTGTCGCGGGTTGTGGTCGAAAGAACCACGCGGCCCCGGCGTAGCACGGTCACGGTTTGGGCGAGGCTTAAAACCTCATCGAGCTTGTGCGAGATGAACACCACGCCCCGGCCCTCGTTCGCCAAACGCCGGATCGTCTCGAAAAGTTCGGGCGTTTCGTTAGGAGTGAGAACGGCGGTGGGTTCATCGAAGATCAAAACGCGCGTCTCGCCGCGCAGGGCCTTGAGAATTTCGACCCGTTGTTGCGTCCCGACCGGTAAACTCCCTGCGGGCGCGCTCCACGGGATCCGCCAGCCCAAACGGTCCGCAAGCGCGCGGGCCTCGTCAAGAACCGCTTTAAGGGGGTACGAAAGCGCGCCGCCCATCTCACCGGACGCGCCCAGCATCAAATTCTCCGCGACCGACAGCGTCGGAACCAGCAAAAAGTGCTGGTGAACCATGCCCACGCCCGCCCGCGCCGCATCGGTCGGCGACGCCCAGCGCGCCGGTTCGCCATCGAGCAATATGTCGCCGCTTGAGGGACGCAAAAGGCCGGACAAGAGGTTCATCAGGGTGGACTTGCCCGCGCCGTTCTCGCCTAACAGTGCGTGAATCTCGCCCGCCCCCACGCCAAAATCTACGTTGTCCAGTGCGGTAAACGCGCCAAACCGCTTGGTGACGCCGCGCGCAGAAAGGAGGAAGGATGAAGGAGGAAGGAGAAAAGAAGGCACGCCGGAAGAAGACGTTACCCCACCCGCCCCTTCTCTTTTTTCATCCTTCATCCTTCATCCTTCATCCTTCATCCTTTCCGCCCGCTACGGGTTCGGGTCAATCTTGCCCGCGATAATGTTTTCCTGCGCCTTCGCGATTTGGGCCTTCAGGTTCGGCGGGATCGTTCCGGCGAAACGGCTATTGTACTTGAGGTACAGGGCCTTTTCCTTCAAGCCGGACGGGTACGCTTTGCCGTTCGCCTTGCCGTCCTTTACCGCGCGGGCGACCGCGACATAGGCGTTAGGGGCGTCCACGATAAACGAGCCTAAATTCTGCGGCGTAGCCAGATCGCTCTGGTCGGCGTTCGCGCCGATAAAGTATGTCCCGGGCTTGCCCGAAACCGCCTGCGCGACGCCCTGCCCGGCGGCGTTCGCGTTGTGCATTAAAACGTCCACGCCCGCATCGAGGAACGCCTGCGCCTGCTGTTTGGCCTTGCCCGCATCGTTCTCGTCGCCCGTGAAAGCGACCCGGACATCGGCTTTGGGGTTCGCGGCGATCGCGCCTTTTTTGAACGACGCGAAGCATTCTTCCACAATCGGGATTTTCGCCGCGCCGATACAGCCGACCTTGCCGGTTTTGCTCATGCCGCCCGCGAGCATTCCGGCAAGATACGTCGCCTGCCCCGCCGCAAACTGGATCGGCGTTAGGTTCGGCAACACCTGCCGTCCGCCCACCACCACAAAGGTCACATTAGGGAAGTCAGGCGCAACCGACGCGGCGGCGTCATCGAACTCGGACGCGTGTAAAAAGATAAGTTGATTGCCGTCCTGCGCCAAACCGCGCAATGCCCCCGCGACCTCGGACGGGGCCGGGCCTTCCACGGGCGGCGTCACCGACGCCCCCAACTCCTTGCCTATACGCTGAACGCCATCGAGGGCCGAGGCGTTCCAGCCTTTGTCGCTGACTTTGCCCGGCGTTATCAGGCCAATCTTGAACGTCCCGGTCGGCGCGAGCGGCACACCGTCCAATGCGGTCGCGGTTTCCGGCAATGCGCCGGGCGACGGCGACGACGGCGCCCCGCCGCCGGTAGAAGTGGCGGTCGTCCCGCTGTTTGTCGCGGCTTCCTGCTGGCATCCGGTAAGCGGGATAGCGGCGCAAACAAACAGGGCGGCGTAGCCGATAAACGCGCGGCGCGACAAGGAGGAAGACGGGGAAACGGAAAACGAAGCGAAACGAGCGGGGAAGGACATGGGCGAAGCCCCTTCTAAAAAGCGCGAGGTTGGGGAAGTCGGAACGCCTTTAGAGTATCAAAAGCGGGCAAGCCTGTCAACGCAAATTAAGAACGCGGGTTGAAACCCACGTCTGGGGGCGTTTCACGCCGGGCGTCCTCACGGACGCAAACACAACAGCAAACACGCTGTTGCCGCTCTTTTCTCCCTTTCCCTGCGTCCGTGAGGACGCCTGGCGTGAAACGCCTCCAGACGTGGGTTTCAACCCGCGTTCTTAATTTGCGTCGGGGAACAAGCGCGCGAGGGCGGCGTCCGCGAGGCGCAAACCCATCCCGCCAACCCCGCGCCGCTTCAGTCCCCCGTCCGGCCCGAACAAGAAGTACGCGGGCCACAAACCCGTCGTCTCGAACCGCTCGCCCAAAAAACGCTCGCATTGTCCACGGCGCACGGCTCGGTCATGCCAAGTTCCGCCGCGACCGTGCGGACAAGGGCCGTATTCAAGTCCGCGTTCCCGCGCGGCAGATGCACGGCGACCACGCGCAAACCAAACGTCCCATATTTGGTTTGCAACTTCTGCACATCCGGCATATTAACTTTACACGCCGGACACGAAACGGCCCAAAAATGAACCAGAACTGGGCGACCTGCAAGATCGCCCGGTCCCGGTTCGTCGTTATTCAACCATTCGGTCGCGCCCACAAAGGACGGCAACAGCGCGCCGATAGAAAGAGCCATAGCATCACTACTCCATCCGGTACGGCGACGTGAAGTTTGAAGCGCGGACCCGTTTTCTCTCCGCCTTCGCCGCCTGCGTTTCTATAGCGATGCGACGCTTGCGCTCCTCACCCTTGTAGCCCGCTTTATCTATGGCTACCACCTTTTTGTTAAGGCGAACGAGATAATGATATTTTAGTTGAAACTCACGGTCGTATGCCGCTCTGACGACTGAAATGTCTTTTGTCTTGTTTCGGAGCGCTTGCGCCTGGTCTCGGCGCGTTTGCAAATAGGGTCCCCCCACAAGAACACCATAGGTTATCACGGTGCTGATCAACAAGAGGAAAAAGACAGCCACCAACAGTTTACTCATTGAACTTCTCCTTGATCAGGGGTTAGTAGCGAGCGCATCACAATCGGGAAACGGATGCCCCTTTGGACAGTGTGCATCTCGGCACTGTACAAAGTTATATGCGTTGTCATTGGCTCGATCTATGCGTTCTTGATCGCAGACCGCCTGACTCCTGCCCTCCTTTAAGCACGCTTTGTACAGAGCCACAGAGTCATCGGCGTCCTGACAAACTTGCCGGTCGCAGTGACTGCATTCGACGGGCGCGGTTGCAAACGAGACGCCTGCGTTGTGCAGTTCGCGGGCGACTTGCTCGGTCACGCCGTCCATCATGTGCCGCTCTTGCATCTTGCCGAGGACCAAGCGCGCCAAGTCATCCACGCCCAGCGCGAGGAACGCGGTCGCGCCCGCGCCAATCCCGAACCGGCGCAAAGCCGCGCGGCGGTTCATCCGCTCCTTCTCGAACCGGGCGCGCTCTTCGGCTAACCCATTTGGCGGCGTTTGCACCGCCGCGTCGTCCTGTTCGCTGTCTTCCGCGTGTTCAGCCATTATCCGCATTCTCCTTCTCGCCGCCGTCCGGCGAGGCTACATCGAGGCGTGTCGGTTTCTCCGGTTCGTCCAAGCGCGCTTTTTCCGCTTGAAGTTCCTGTACGCGCCGGGCGACCTGCTCGACAAGCGCGTTGATCTTGTCGCGCTCTTCCAGCCGGTCAATCACGGCCTGCGCGACCAAATCCACGTACTCATCGGCGTCGCGGCTCGCGCCGTTTGTTGGCATGACACACCTCCTCGGGTTCGGTTGTCACTCCGGGGCTGTTCTCCTTCCCGTGTTGGGGAAGAACAAGGAGTGTTGGGGAAGAACAAGGAGTGTTGGGGAAGAACAAGGAGTGTTGGATACAATTATACAAAACATTCCCGATTTTTTGTGGAGTTTTTCGCGCTTTGGCAAAAATATTTTTTAATATATTTTCTACGTTGCGATGCGCTTTAGACTAATCGCTCTCTGCATCCCGCCGATGGGAGCGGGAACAATTGGCGGTTTGGCGCTCTTCCCGTGGTTGAGCGTTTTCACAGGCGGGAAGCAAATAATTCCGGGTACGCTATGGGCGCGTGGAAACGCACTATCTTTTGAAATTTCGTGTCCCTTTCGGCGGAGGCAAATACATCATGCGGCTTGACGGGAAAGTCGCCCTTATCACGGGCGCATCGAGCGGAATCGGGCGGGCTATCGCGATCCAATTCGCGAAAGAAGGCGCGCGGGTCGTGGTCAACTATCTGGGCGGAAGCGACGACCGCAAGGCGCAGGCGGACGCGGTTGTTAATGAGATCGGCGGGACCGACAAGGCGATTGCGGTTCCCGCCGATGTCAGCGACCGAACCCAAGTCGAGGCCCTTATCGCCGAGACCGTGCGCGCGTTCGGCAGGCTCGATGTCGCGGTCAACAACGCCGGTATCGAGATCAAGCGCCCGTTCCTTGAGGTTACCGACAACGAGTGGGACAAGGTCATCGCGGTGAACCTGCGCGGCGCATTCCTGGTGACGCAGGTCGCGTGCCGCCAGATGGTCGCGCAAAAAGGGCGCGACGGGGCGGAGGCGAAGGGCAAGATCGTCAATATCTCGTCCACGCATGAGGATATTCCGTTCCCCGGCTACACCGCGTACTGCGCGAGCAAGGGCGGCATGCGGATGCTCGCCCGCAACCTGTCTGTGGAACTCGCCGAATTTCGCATCAATGTCAACAACATCGCGCCCGGCGCGATTGCAACCCCGATCAATCAAGCGGTTCTGACCGACCCGCAGGCCGTCAAAAACGCCCTGTCCGAAATTCCGTGGGGACGCTGGGGAACGCCGGAAGAGGTCGCCAAACTCGCCGTTTATCTCGCGTCCGACGACGCCAATTACGTCACCGGCTCCACCTTCTACATTGACGGCGCGCTCGCCGGGCAGGTAACGCAGTATTAGCGAAGCGAATCAAACGCGATGGGATGGCGCATTGCGCCGGTCGGCGAAGTACAATAAATGTAGACGCCACAGGATGAGGTGAAGGACGTTAAGGCCATGACAGTACAGTTTGTTCCAGAAATCGAACAACGTTTGCGAGAAAAAGCCGAGCGGGAAAATCGCTCCATTAACGAGGTCGCGGAGGCGTTGATTACAGCCGCACTGGAGGCCGAAGCGCAAGACGACGCCGAATGTGACGAGGCGTTGGAGCGCGGGCTTCAAGCCGAACGCGAAGGACGCTTTACGCCGCTTGCGGAATGGGATCGAAAATTCCGCGTCCGGCATGGAATTACCATGCCGGACGCGGGTGACCCCTCCGCTCCAATTGACGAAAAAATTGCAGCGTAGCAAAACAGCGTATGCAACACTATGACGTGGACGTAACCGATCCCGCTGAGGTAGATGTGGATCGCTTTTACTTACGTTACTCGCGACGGTCCCCGCAACAAGCGCAACGCTGGCTGGACGGCCTCACCGCCGCACTTGCATCTTTGTCGTCGTTACCAAGCCGTTGCTCACTCGCCCGTGAAAATGAGCGACATGACGGCATGGTTTTGCGCCAGCTATTATACCGGTTTGGATCAGCAACGTACCGTATTGTCTTCCGGGTGATTGAACCGGAGCCGGGGAGCGATGGACGCGGAGCGGTGCGCGTCATGTATCTTCGTGATGCACGGCAACAGGTTTTCGGAGCGGTAGGCGACGAGGAAGAAAACGAAGCATGAATGAAAGCGGTAGTAGCGCAAGCGCCCCAAACAACAACGACAACACCAAAGAATCGCCGCAAGGCCCGGAACGGACGCGCGTCGCCGAGGCCGCAGACAACCCGAACGGATGGCGGCTGTGGGGGCCGTACCTTGCCGAGCGCGCGTGGGGTACCGTGCGCGAAGACTACTCGGCGGACGGAAGCGCGTGGGACTATCTGCCCCACGATCACGCCCGCTCCAAAGCGTACCGCTGGAACGAGGACGGAATCGGCGGCATCTCCGACATCCGGCAGTTCTTGTGCTTCTCCGTCGCGCTGTGGAACGGGGCCGACCCGATTTTAAAAGAGCGGATGTTCGGGCTGTCCGGGCCGGAAGGTAACCACGGCGAGGATGTCAAGGAGTTGTACTACCACCTCGACGCCACCCCGACCGCGTCTTATCTCAAGTTCTTGTACAAGTACCCCCAGCGCGCGTTCCCGTACGACGATTTAGTCAAGGAAAATGCGCGGAGGGGCAAAACCGACTGGGAATACGAAATCCAGGACACCGGCGCGTTCGACGAGGACCGCTACTTCGATGTGTTTATCGAGTACGCCAAAATCGCGCACGATGACATTTGCATTCGTATCCGGGCGGTCAATCGCGGCCCGGAGGCGGCCCATCTGCATCTGGTCCCGACGCTCTGGTTCCGCAACACGTGGTCGTGGGGCTTAGACGACCGTCGCCCCGGACTGCAGGCCGCGTCCCCGATGCCGCCCGAAGCGCGGGTTATCGAGGCGGAACACCACGCGCTGGGCAAGTACCGCTTGTTCTGCGAGGCGGGCGGGGCGTCGGCGGGAACGCCGCAACTGCTGTTTACGGAAAATGAAACGAACCGGGAACGCCTTCATCAGGCTCTCAATGTCGCTCCGTGGGTGAAGGACGGGATCGAAAACGCCCTGCTCCACGGCGACGCCCACGCGACCAATGGGGAAAATACCGGCACCAAAGCGGCAGGCGTGTACCGCGCCACGGTCGCGCCGAACAACGGCGAGATGGTGGCGCGTCTGCGCTTGACCACGCGCACGCTCAGGGGCGGGCGCGATGCGTTCGGGGCGGAGTTCGATCAAGCGTTCGATAAACGCATCCGGGAAGCCGACGCCTTCTACGCCCCGCTCGCCCCCGATGGCGCGAGCGATGATTTGAAAAAGGTGCAGCGGCAAGCGTTCGCCGGCCTGATCTGGAGCAAGCAGTATTACCACTACGATGTGCAGCGGTGGCTGGACGGTGACCCCGCATACGCCCCGCCGCCCGCGGCCCGTAAGGCGAGCCGCAACCGCGACTGGCGGACATTAAGTATCAACGACGTGCTTTCGATGCCGGATACGTGGGAGTACCCGTGGTTCGCCGCGTGGGACACCGCGTTCCATATGATCCCGTGGGCGCAGATAGACCCCGACTTCGCCAAGCATCAGTTACTCCTTCTGTGCCGGGAATGGTACACGCACCCCAACGGGCAACTGCCCGCCTATGAATGGGCGTTCGGCGATGTCAACCCGCCCGTCCATGCGTGGGCCGCGCTCCGCATTTATAAAATCGAGCGCAAGATGCAGGGCAAAGATCGGCGCGAACCAGGCGACACGCAGTTTCTGGAGCGCATTTTCCACAAACTGCTGATCAATTTCACGTGGTGGGTCAACCGAAAGGACGCGCAGGGAAACAATGTTTTCGAGGGCGGCTTTTTAGGGTTGGATAATATCGGGGCGTTCGACAGGTCCGCCCCGCTTCCGCCCGGTGCGCTGTTGGAGCAGGCCGACGGTACCGCCTGGATGGCGATGTACTGTTTGAATATGCTCGCTATCGCCCTTGAACTCGCCCGCGACGATGCAACGTACCAGGATGTCGCGATCAAATTCGCCGAGCATTTCGTTTATATCGCCCACGCTATGACCGGGATCACCGACGCCGGACCGGGTTTGTGGGACGACGACGACGGGTTCTTCTACGACGCTTTGCGCCTGCCCCCCGACGCGGGGAGCGACGGTCTGGAGCGCCACATCCTGCTTAAATCGCGCAGTCTGGTGGGCCTGATTCCCCTGCTTGCTGTGGAAGCCCTCGACGCCGATACGCTGGAGGCGGTACCGGACTTTCGCAACCGGCTCGCGTGGTTCCTGCGCCATAAGCCCGAACTTGCCGCCCATGTCGCCGCGCTCGGGGAAATCCCCGCAGGCGACGGCGATCACGCCCTGTTCGCGCTCGTGGACGAAACCCGCCTGCGCCGTCTGCTCACGTATATGCTCGATGAAACCGAATTTCTAAGTCCGCACGGCATTCGCAGTTTGTCACGCTTTCATAAAGAGCATCCGTTCCATCTCGACATCACGGGCTTTGACTGCCGCGCCGACTACGAACCCGCCGAATCGCAGACTACGCTGTTTGGCGGCAACTCGAACTGGCGCGGGCCGGTCTGGTTCCCCATCAACTACCTGCTGATCGAGGCGTTGCAAAAATACGATTACGTGTATAACGGCTCGTTCAAGGTCGAGTACCCGACCGGCTCCGGCATTGAATTGTCTCTTTGGGATATTTCCACCGAACTATCACGCCGCCTGATCAGCCTGTTCACCCGCGACGAAAACAACGACCGCCCCGCCTTCGGCGGCGTCCGCTTGTTCCAGGACGATCCGCATTTTCGCGACTACCTCCTGTTCCACGAGTACTTCCACGCCGACAACGGCGCGGGTTTAGGCGCAAGCCACCAAACCGGCTGGACTGCGCTTGTCGCCAAGTTGATCACGCAAAGCGGCGCGTGAGAGAGGATTTTAACCACAAAGACACAAAGAACACAAAGGACTCGCAGAGGAGGAGCGGGAGATACAAGAAGTAATTTTGCTTTATCTTCTTATTTCTTCTTTGTGTTCTTTGTATTCTTTGTGTCTTTGTGGTTAAAACCCTCTCTCACGCGCCGCAGGAATTGCGCCCCTGCGTTGGCGAACAGTTGAAGGCGAGAGGCGCGCCGCGATTATTGACTGTAAGGCGACGCCTCTCCCTAATCTTTAAGGAACGTAACCCCCTTCAATGACGACAAACTCACCAGTAAACCGACTGCGCGGAAGCCTCCCGAAGATCGGTATTCGGCCCACAATTGACGGACGCTACGGCGGCGTGCGCGAGTCGCTCGAAGACCAAACGATGAATATGGCGCGCGTCACCGCCGCGCTCCTCACCGACAATCTGCGCCATGCGTGCGGGTTGCCGGTCGAGGTCGTGATCGCGGATACGTGCATCGGCGGGGTCGCCGAGGCCGCCGACTGCGCCGAGAAATTCGCGCGCGAGGGCGTAGGTGTGGCGATCACTGTTACCCCGTGCTGGTGCTACGGGTCGGAAACCATGCAAATGGACGACCGTATCCCGACCGCCGTCTGGGGCTTCAACGGGACTGAGCGGCCCGGCGCGGTGTATCTGGCCGCCGTGCTTGCCGGTCACTCGCAAAAGGGCATTCCCGCCTTCGGCATCTACGGGCGCGACGTGCAGGACAGCGGCGGCGACCCGTCGGATATTCCCGCCGACGTCCGGGAAAAACTGCTTCGGTTCGCCCGCGCGGGCCTTGCGGTCGCGACGATGAAGGGAACGTCGTACCTTGCGATGGGCGGCGTCTCGATGGGAATCGCGGGCAGTATCGTGGATCAGCCATTCTGGGAGCGGTACCTGGGGATGCGCGTCGAAACCGTGGACATGACCGAGATCGCCCGCCGCATGGACCGCGAAATCTACGACGCCGACGAGTTCGACCGCGCGCTCGCGTGGGTCAAGGCGAACTGTCCCGAAGGCCCGGACCGCAATCCGGAACCCAAACAGCGCAGCCGCGAAAAGAAAAACAGCGAGTGGGCCGACTCGGTCAAGATGGCCCTGATCGCGCGCGACCTGATGGTGGGTAACCCCGCTCTTGCCGAGAAGGGCTTTAAGGAAGAAGCGCGCGGACACAACGCGCTCGCGTCGGGCTTCCAAGGCCAGCGCAACTGGACCGACTTTTACCCGAACGGCGACTTTTTAGAGGCCATACTCACCACAAGTTGGGACTGGAACGGCGTCCGTCAGCCGTTTATGGTCGCGACCGAAAACGACGCTATGAACGGCTCCTCTATGCTGTTCGGGCATCTGCTGACGGGCGGCACGGCGCAGTTGTTCGCCGATGTTCGCACGTACTGGTCGCCGGATGCGGTCAAGCGCGTCACCGGGCATACCCTGGGCGGCGCGGCGGCGGGCGGCATTCTGCACCTGATCAACAGCGGCCCCGCCGCGCTCGACTGGACCGGCCAGATGACCGATGCCTCTGGCAAGCCGACTTTGAAACCGTGGTACGAGATCGCGGACGGCGAGCCGGAAGCGTGCCTCCAGGCGACCGAATGGCGACCGTCCACGAGTGAGTACTTTCCGGGCGGCGGCTGGTCCACCGACTTCACCACCAAAGGCGGCATCCCCTGCACCATGTTCCGCGTGAACCTGGTCTACGGACTCGGCCCGGTTTTGCAAATCGCCGAGGGCGTCACGGTGGATCTGCCCGACGCCGTCCACGACACGCTCGATGCGCGCACCGACCCGACATGGCCGACGACGTGGTTTGCGCCGAACCTTACGGGCGTGGGTCCGTTCGCTGATGTGTACGGCGTGATGAATGCGTGGGGCGCGAACCACGGCGCGATCAGTGTGGGGCATATCGGAGCGGATCTCATCGCGCTCGCCGCCCTTCTGCGTATCCCCGTGGATATGCACAACGTTCCCGCCGAGCGCGTGTTCCGCCCCTCGTCGTGGAACCGTTTTGGGGCGCTTGACCCGCAAGGGGCGGACTACCGCGCGTGCGCCGCGTACGGCCCGCTGTACGGATAATGACACAAAAAGGCGGGAACCTCCAACGTTCCCGCCCTTTTATTAGTCCTTATCGAAAGAACGCCAAAATTTGGCGTTCTTTTTGTTATTTGTATTCCGCCGAAAACGCTACAACACGCTTCGTACGGCGGCGGCGAGGTTGATGACGCCTTTGCCCAGCTTGCCTTTGTAACGCGGGTTGGCGTTGTCCACGGATGAGGTTTTAATGAGGCGGCCTCGTCGCCGTCCTTGCTACTGCGCCGCTTTTTATTCTTTAGTCTTTTTGGTTCAAGCGCCGTCGCCGAACAGGGCGAAGGCGGCCCAGTAATACGGGTGAGGATACCGGTTTCGCGTTTCTTGCTGGGCGCCGCGCAGGGCGGCGGACACGGTAACGGCCTTGTCGCTTCCATCGGGGGAAACGAGGCGCGCGTAAAAGCGCGACATCAAATCGGCGGTCGCCGCATCGTCGGCGGGCCACAGGCTCGCCGCGACCGTGCGCGCCCCCGCCGCCAAAAAACCGCGCACCAGGCCGAACAACTCATCGCCGCTCGCGACCGCCGACGCCCCGGTTTGGCATGCGGACAGCGTCACCAGATCCGCGCCGTGCAAATCTATCTCGTACAAGTCCCGCGCCAAAAGCCGTTCGTCGCCCGCGAAGCGCAGACCGGAGAACAATGCGTTGTCCTCGCGAAACAGCGCGTGGGTGGCAAGATGGATAATTCGGCTTTGCGGCGCGTTTTCACGAAACGCCCCAAGCGTCGCCGCGTCGTTCTCGCGTACGGTCGCGCCCGGCAGAAGGCGGCTGATCTCGGCGATCTCGCGCGCAACGAACACCAAACTCGGGTCCGGAACGCCCATCAAAAGCGCGCCATCGCCCCGGCTTCCGCTCACCGACCTCGCGGTTGCGGTTGCGCTGTTTACGCGGCGTTTTTCACTATCGCGTTGTCTGCCCGCGCGCCACAGCGCCATGCTCGGCGCGTAGGTGAATTCGTGCTTGTCCAACGCGGCGGCGCCATTTTCATCCACGAACGCATGAAACGGCAAGGCGTGAAGAACGCCGTGCGGGATAATCGTTATCTTTTCGGCCTCGTCCATTATACCAGACAAAGGGGCGAGCAAAAGGCGGAACAAGCAGGCGAATGTCTCGGTCGCGCCCGCTTCCAGCGTACGCGCATGGCGCAGGGTGTACGCTTTGGGAAGCGTCGCGGCCTTTTGCAACTGATACCGCAACCGCTGAAAAACCGCTTCCACCTCGCGTTCGGTCGCTATATTGCGGAACACAAGCAAGCGCGTTCGGGTCAGCGCGAACGCGCTCACCTCGCCGCCCGCGATATAGTACTCGACCACTATCTCGCCTGGCTTCAGCGCGCTTTGCCAGTCCCCTACCGCAAACGTGGGCGCATCAACAGCGGCGACGGCGACACCCAACCGTTGATCCCGCCCGGAGATTGCGGCAAGTTCGGCCTCGCGCAGAGTTTCCGCGTACGCTTTTTCCAGCGCGCGTAAATCCAAGCTATCTCCGGTTTGCATCCCCGCGCTCGCCCAGCGACGCCGTTGATCGTCGTCTGGGCTGACCTCGGCGTTGTCGTCGCCGAACTGCGCGCGGCGGTAGCCGTGGCTGAGTTCCGCCCGAAGAACGGCAAGACGCTCGCGCGCCGCATCATTGAAAGCGAGCCGCGTTGTTGCGGCGTCGCCTGCCGAAGCGGGCGCGGCGGCGGCTTGTATGCGCTCCAGTAACAAACGCGATTTCGCCCGCTCCACCGTCTCAAGAGCCTCGGCCCTATCGACGGGCGACCCGCGCCGGAGCAAGGCTTCGACAAGGTCCTCGTAGATCGCGAGTTTGTCGTCCATAAACGCGATATGCATTTCTTCCGGCGCGATTTGCGTTCGCACGGACTCCAAAGCGTCCACGCCCGCGCGAAAATGACGAAGCGCAGAGGCGATTTTTCCCCGGCGAAGGTCATCGCGCCCGAGCGCGCGGCGGGCCTGCGTTTCGAGCCAGCCGCGCCCGAGCGTTTGCGCGTCCCGCAAAACGCTTTGCATCCTGCGCCGCCGCATAGTTGGGGTTCCCGCTTCTCGCTCAAGCGCATACCCCGCTTGCAGAAAACGCGCATCGGCGGCAAGCCCGCGCAAATGGGCGCGATTTAAACCGCGCGCCGCGCGCCCGGCGAGCGTGAACAGTTCATTTGCCGCCTCCGGGTTATCGCCGCTACGACCGCGCAAGGCGTAGGCGCGGATTAGCAAAACCTGGGCGCGCCAGGCCGCATTGCGCTGAACCTTAAACGCCCGCTCGGCCTCCGCTAAAACGCGCTCGGCCTCCCCTTCTTGGTTCGCGGCGATCAGCGCGGCGGCGTAGCCGAGCGCGGCGCGGGCGCGCTCGTACGGAAGCGAAAGTCGGTCGAACTCCCGCATCGCCAGCCCGTACGCGCTTAGCGCTTCGGGAACCAGGTTTAACGCATGATAAACATCGGTGCGGTCGGCGTCGCACTTCGCGCGCTCTAGTTCGGCGTGCGAAAGCGCCGCAAACGATTCCCGCGCCCGTGCGTACGCGGACAACGCGGCCCCGTAGCGGCCCGAAAGGTAGTGGAGAAAGCCGATGTTGGCGTTTGTCATCGCCGCTTCCAAAACCGCGCCGCTTGCACCAAACGCATCCCGGGCGGTTTCGGCAAGCCCAATCGCCTCTTCCACCCGGCCCAGATGAATCAAAAGGTTCGCGCGATTCGCCTGAACGCGGGCGAGCGTGAGCGCGTCGGTTTGGGCCGCAAAAATCGGCTCGGCTTTTTCATAACACGCGAGGGCCTGGGCGTAACAGTCACGACGAAAGTAAAGATTTCCCTCGTTTACCAGAACTTTGGTGGCGTCTATGGGCGCGTTTTCCGTGAGCAAAACCGCGGTCAAGCGATGCGCAAGAGCGTGCGCCTCGTCGTAGCGGCCCAGAAAGTTCAGCGACTCGATACGCCCGATCTGCACCTGCGCCGCATGGCGAGCATCACCCGCCTGCTTGGCGCTCGCCCGCGCCGCATCGAAGGTGACAAGGGCGTCGGCGTGACGCCCCAGAACCCAAAGCGCCTGGGCCGCGACGCGGTGCGAGGTCGCCGCGCGGCGGGCGTCCCCGGCGTGCAGAGCGAGCGCGCCTGCGGTTTGCGCCCAAACGAGCGCGGGCTGGGGCGCGCCTGCGACCAGATGCGTTTGCGCCCGCGCTTCCGCGCGTGCCGCTTCCCCTGCCGGGTCCGCCTCGAACGCAACCAAAAGCGTGTCGCCATCGCCGGTGGGGTCGTCGAGATACGGAAGTAGCGGCTCGATCAAACGCCGCAACTCGTCTCGGTTTCGGTCGTGTTGCGGCGCCAATTTAACGTCCCACGGGAACATCGGAAAGCGTAATCGCCGCGTTCTCACCAAACATCAAGCGCAAATCGTACCGGCCCGGCGCGACGCTATCGAAATGAAACTCGCCGCTCGCAGGAAATGTCGCCTCAACCACGTCGCCGCCGCCTCCGAGCGGCGTCAATATCGCGCCGGTGACGCCGCCGCTCGCGGTTGTCGCATCGTCGCCTTCGGTTGGCAAAGCCTGCCCGATAATGTGCCAGTTGTCGCCGCCGACCGTTTGCGGCTCTTGCCATAAATCAATATCGTAGCCGTCCGCGCTGAACAAAGGATTAAACGACGGAAGCGCGTCGCTACGCGCGGCGGCGGGGGACGCCCCGCTCAAACGGCGGCTGTCAAAAATCAAGCGCGCCAGCAAGCCTGTAGGCGACACGCGCGGTTTCGCCGTGGTCCCACCGCGCGCAGGCGACAAATCCAACCGTTCCCGGAAAAGCCGCCGGGCGCGCTCGGTCGCCGCCAGCGGCGCGGGCGCAAGATCTCGTCCTTGCAAAGCGGCGAACGTTCGCGCAAGCCGGGCGCGCTCCGTTTCGCAAATTGCGCACCCAGTCGCAAGATGCGTCCGCGCCTGCGCGTCGGCGCGGGCGTCGGCGCGACCTTCCACAAAGTCGGCGAGCGCTTCGTATGATAAATGTTTGTCGCTTGGCATTGGTTCCTGAACGGCCCGCGGACTGTCGCGCGCCCCGTACCCTTAATGAGAGGTAAGAAAAGGAGAAAAATACACGCTACGCCCTTAACTCGTCCAGAACTCGTCCAGTATTTTATGGAGCCGCTGTAAGCGCCGCGCACGCACCGGCCCGATACTGCCCACCGGCACGGCAAGGAGCGCGGCGGCATCCTGGTAACTGAGCGGCGGGTCGGTCAAATATAACTGCGTAAGAAGGTCGCGGCAACGATACGGCAGTCGCGCCACGCCGTCGCGCACCAGCTGCTGTTCTTCCAATGCGAGGAGCGCGCCCTCCGGCATATCGGACTCACGGCCCGTTTCCCACGCCTCCCCTAACTGTTCTTCGCGCTCGGGCAAGGCGTCTTCGCGCTCGGGCAGGGCGACCTCGCCCGCGACATGACGCGCTTTGCCCCGACACCATACCTCGCGGGGCGCGGTGATAACGAGCCACCCGGCAAGTCGCCCTTGATCACGCAAATCCCTCAGATGGTTGAGCAACGCCAAACACACGTTTTGAAAAATATCCTCGGCGTCGGCGGGCGCAACCCCCATCCGCAACGGCACGGAATAGATCAAGTCTTCGCATTATTCTCCGTAGTTTTCCGTCAGGTCGCTTGCCGATGTTTTTGTCGGCAAGCGGTTGGCGAAGGCTATGGACATGGAATAAAGAACCAAGATCGTGCTTGCTTTTGAGTTGCACGAGCAGGACGTTAGTAACAGTCAAATCGCCCGTGACTTGCAGGTCAACCGAGAAACCATCGAGAAACCGTTGAGAAACCGTGAACCGCTGGATAGCGGGCGTCAAAGAACAAGGCTTGTCGCCGTTCTTGGAGGCGCGCCACCAAGGGCAAAGCCGCCCGCGCCCGTCTCGGAAGGTGTGGTTTCTACGGGAGCGCGAAGAGGATTGCCGTGGACAGAAGATCGCTTACTTTTTTTCTACTTCTTGGAGAAAGAACATGGCGTCCACGCGTCCACCTGTCCGTGCCGAAGATTTACGAGGCGCTGGCGGAGAAGTAGGTGATCCGCTCCAAGTGGAAGAAAAACAAGGCGCGTGGGCTGGTTCACCATGCTCTGCAACCACGCGAAGTGGTTCAGATGGACACGATTTGGACACGATTTGAACACGATTTGGACATGATTGATTTTGGGCGCGTGTTCGCCTTTACCGCCGTAGATATTTTCAGCCGCGAGGCCGACGTGTTCCTCGCGCCGGAGTTGACGTCGGAACAAGGGCGTGTGTTCTTGGAGGCGTGCATGACGCGGCGGTTCACGCCCGGTTTTGTGGAGTTGGCGCAGACCGATGGCGGGCCGGAGTTCAAGGGAGCGTTCGCGCAAGCGGTCGGCGGCTACTGCAACCGTCACCGGGTTAGCGCGTCCCTACAAGAAGAACGAGCAGGGTTTTATCGAGAGTTTCAACCGTACGGTGCGGAAAGAGCGTTTGGGCTGGATAACGTACAAGCCAAGCGACATAGCGCACCTGAACCAGCGGACCGAGGCGTTCTTGAATCGCCACCACCACCACCACCACTACCACCACCCACACCTGGCCTTTGAACCGATGCGACCACCGTTAGAGACGTAAAAGAAAAACAACCGCGAAGCAACCTGACAAAAAACTACGGAAACAATGCAGGAGGAAAACCGCAAAACTACGATTTTGTTTGGTAGTATCGCTTCTACATCACGATGATACAATTAAAATGTGAGCAACAATCCTACTACGGAAAAAGGCGTTAGTATGTCCCCGTGCAGACGCCGTAACTCGCTTAAAATTTACCAGGGTGAAACTCCGGACCCGCGCACAGCAACTCGCGCCGCCGCCGCCGTGGTCCGACGGGGGCTTATTCCCATCGTGGAGATTTTTTATTCGCTTCAAGGCGAGGGCGCACGAACCGGGCAGGCGACGGCTTTCGTGCGTGTCGCCGGTTGTAGTTTGGCTTGCTCGTTTTGCGATACGGACTTTCGCCCGCGCCGCGAGATGACCGTGGAGCGGGTCGTGGATGAGGTCGCCGCGTTCGGGTGCGAATGGGTATGCCTGACGGGCGGCGAACCGACGCTTTTTGATTTGCAAGTTTTGTGCGACGCACTCCATGAGCGCGGTTTGCGCTTGCAAATCGAGACCAATGGACAGCATCCGCGCCCGCTCTGGCGTCTCGACCATATCACCGTTTCCCCCAAAGAAAGCGAAGGCGGTAAACTCGACCCGTGGTACCTCGAAGCCGCCACCGAGTTCAAGTACGTTGTGGACAACGACGACGATGTCGCGCGCGCGCTTGCCAACCCATCGGCGGGACACGCAGGCGGCCCGCTGTTGTTCCTTCAACCCAACGCCCTGAACCCCGACGCCGTGCGATTATGTATCGCGGCTGTCGAGGCCGCCCCGCGCCGCCTGCGTTTGTCTTTGCAAACCCATAAATTTCTTCAGATTCGATAACCCCGCCTGTGACGCTCTTTCCTTTCCCCGACAATCCCCCCGTTTTTGTTTGCCGCCCGTGCCACGGGCCGGACGAGACCGCCGTTTGCATGGCGATTCGCTTCGAGGTGTTTGTGGATGAACAGCATGTCCCCGCCGACGAGGAGCCGGATCAGTACGATGCCGACGCCCTTCATCTAATCGCCGTAGACGCGCAGGGGAACGCGGCGGGAACGGCGCGGCTCGTGACCAAGCCGGGCGGCGTCGCAAAAATTGGACGCGTCGCGGTGCGAAAGGCGTATCGCGGCGCGGGCGTTGGCAAAGCGTTGATGCTCGCCGTTCTGGATGCGGCGCGCAAACGCGGTTTGACCCACGCCGTTTTAGACGCCCAGGTTCCCGTTATCGGCTTTTACGAAAAATTAGGCTTTAAGGCGGAAGGCCCGGTTTTCGACGACGCCGGAATCCCGCACCGAACCATGCGACGCCCCCTTTCCCCGGAGGAACTATGACTCTCGACGAGATGCGCGCCTTGTTTCCGAGCGCGCAGACGAGTATTCATTTGAACCACGCGGGCGTATCGCCTGTTGCAAGCCCCGTCGCCGATGCGGTACGGTCAGTTGTGTATGCGCTCGTGTCCGACAACCCGTTTCCCGAGTACATGGCGCACCAAAAAAGGCAGGAAGCGTTGCGGGAGGCGTTTGGGCGCATGATGAATGTTGCGCCGCAGACAATTGGATTTGTGCGGAACACGTCGCACGGCCTTGCGATTATCGCGCAGGCCCTGCCGCTCGCGCCGGGCGAGAATATCGTGGTTGCGGGCAACGAGTACCCGGCGAATGTGTACCCGTGGATGGCGCGGGCCGAACAGGCGGGCGGGACAGTGAAATTAGTTCCGCCGCGCGCCGACGGCATCGTCTTAGAAAACGATCTGCTTGCCGCGTGCGACGACCAGACGCGCCTCCTTGCCGTCTCGTGGGTGCAATGGGGAACCGGGCAGCGTATGGATCTTGCGCGGCTTGGTGACGCCTGCCGCGCGCGTGATATTTACTTCGCCGTGGATTTGGTGCAGGGATTGGGCGCCCTTCGCATTGATCTGGGCGCTTTGCCTGTGGACTTTGCGGCGTCCGGCTGTCACAAATGGCTTCTCGCGCCCGCCGGGCTGGGCGTTGTGTATGTTCGCGATGGCTTGATGCCCGCTCTACGCCCTACCAACATCGGCTGGAATTCGGTCGAGCGCCCCATAGACTGGGAAAATATTCACTACCAGGAACTGCGAATGAACGCGGCGCGGTTTGAAGAAGGTTCCCCCGCCCTGCTCGCGACCGCCGCGCTTCACGCGTCGGTAGAAATTTTGGAGGCGGTCGGCTTCGATGCGGTTGCGGACCGCGTTCTGGATCTTGCCGTGTACGCGCGCGGCGCATTGGAGGCGCGCGGCCTGAACGTAATCTCGCCGAGCGAACCGGTGAGCGCGCGGTCAAGCATCATGGCGTTCCGGCATCCCACGCTCTCCAACGAGGCGGTTATGGAAGCCCTGCAAGCGGCGGGCGTCGCGGGCGCCGTGCGTTGCGGTAATATCCGCTTCGCGCCCCACGCTTACAACACGTACGCCGATATTGACGCGGCGGTTGCGGCTATCCCGTCGTAGGGAACAGGCGCAACACTGATTGACATCGCCTTTGCCTACGCCAAGCGCGGCGCGCGACAATCGAAAAAGCGAATAAAGGGCCTGGGGCGTTATACTAACGCCATGAAGGCTTTTACTCAATTTGCGATGGGCGCTACTCTTGCCGGTTCGCTCGCGGTTTTTACCGGAGGGTGCGCTAAGTCGCCGACATCGGGCGGCGACGATGACGCGTCGCGTAAATTCCTTATCGTCACGATGACGGTGCGCGGGCAAATCCAGCCGCGCGACTCCCTAACGCCCTACTACTATTTTTGCGTTATCAATCGCACAGACACCATCAGCGATCCCGGCCCGGTTCCGGTCGTGGATCGTCCGTGGGGAAACGGCTTTGCCGCTCCAGCACCTACAGCGAGTGGAGACAATCAGGGTTTCATTGGCTTTGTGAAGTACGACCGTTCCGGCTACCGTTGCTTTCGCGTGATAGGCAATCCGACCCAGGGTTCATTCACCGATTTAGGACAGCCGGATGGCGCGACCGCACCGCAAACCGGCGAGAAAACGCTGTCGTTCCGTTTTGACTTGAACCGTTTGAAGCTCACCCCAGAAGAAGTGGAAAAGCGGTACGTGCAGATAAACCTGATTGCGACCAACAACATACCAATAGCAGCGGAAGAGGCGGAAAAGGTCTGGGACGCGCTCGGAGACGGACGCGGCGACGCGGGAACCGGCTCGCTCAACGCCCCCATCACCCTTGACGCGACGCAAAATATCATCCGCCGGAACAGCGACTTCAACACGGAACCGGCAAACGATGTGCGCGATCACCTTGGCCCCATTGTGGACGACCCCAATCTGGACATTACGGATTGGTCGGTTGAAATCCGCTCGGACGGCTAAACCTTTCAACGTTAAAACAACTCGCTGAGGTCGCGTAAAACAAAGGTTGGCGTCATCTCAGGGGACGCATTACGGAGTTGATCGTGACTCGTGACGCCTGTCATCACAAGCAAGGTCGGGACGCCAATGCGGTTGCCGCAAAGAACATCGGTATCCAGGCGGTCGCCGATCATCAGGGCCTCGGACGGGGCGGCGTGGGCGCGGGCGAGAATGGTTTCCAAGCCGAGCGTTTCCGGCTTTCCAATCACGATGGGTTCTTTGTCGGTGCAGGCGGCGATAGCCGCGACCATCGCGCCGCCGCCCGGCGTGAACTTGCCGTTCTCGACCGGAAACTGCCCGTCCCGATTGGTCGCGACAAACGCCGCGCCGGTTAAAAGGGCCTGCTGGGCCATATACAGCGTTTGGTACGTGAACACGCGGTCCAAGCCAACCACGACAAAATCTATCGTCTCGCCCCTGTTTGGCGCTTCGCCGGCGCTCGCATGAATGGCGCGCAAGCCCGCGCTTTTAAGTTCATCACGCAAGCCGTCGCCGCCCACGACAAGCGCGGTTTTACCCGCCGCGTGGTGCGTTTGCACGAGGTAATCGGCGGTCGCCGACGCCGATGTCACCACCTCAGCCTCGTCGCACGGCATTCCAAGATGAGTGAGTTTCGCGACATAATCGCCCCGCGTTTGCGTGGAGTTGTTGGTCAGAAAAAACAAGCGGATGTTGGCCTCGGGCGGCGCGGCGCGCAGGCGCGTCAAAGCGTCGGCGGCGTTCTCGACCGCCTGAGCGCCGCGATACAGCACGCCGTCCAGATCGAAAACAAAAACTCGGGTGTCAGGGAACTTTGGCGAAATCACGCAAGCAGTGTAACGCGGCGACGCGCGAGGCGCAAAGCGCGGTTACTGGTTGAAGTTGAAGAGGTTAAGACGGCCCCCTAACCCCCAATAATGTGGGGACAAGAACTTTCTGCCAATAGACAAACTGTTGGCCCGCAAAACAAGGCGTCGCCGCCATGTCTTTCTTGTCCCCCCATTATTGGGGGTTAGGGGGCCGTCTTAACCTCTTCAACCAATTTCAAGGAAACCTTTTTGCTTGACACCCCCGTGCAAGCCCGCTACAATTGGTGTGTTCATTCGACACCGTTCTTGGGGATAGCCCGACGTACTGCGCTTAGGGGCGCGCGCCGCGCTATCCTTTTCTTTTGCCCGGGCGCAAAAACGGAAATTTCTCGGGGGACCGATTTTTGACAAGCGGCAGTGGTACAGCGAAACCGACGCGAAATGACGTAGCGGCGATAGCGATAGTCGGGACGCACTGGGGCGATGAGGCCAAAGGCAAGTTCGTGGACCTTTTAGGTCAGGACGCCGACCTGATTATCCGCTATGGCGGCGGCCCGAACGCCGGTCACACGGTTATCGTGGACCAGGAAACGTACAAGTTTCACCTCATCCCCTCCGGTATTCTCAATTCCCATGCCGTTTGCATCATGGCGGACGGGATGGTTTTGGACCCCGAACTCGTTTTGCGTGAAATGGACGAACTCGAGGCGCGCGGCGTTTCGGTCGCGAACCTGCGCATCTCGCAGAACGCGCACGTGATTCTCCCCTACCACCGCACCCTGGACACCCTTGAAGAAGCGGCGAAGGGCGAGCGCGCTATCGGCACGACCGGGCGCGGCGTCGGGCCGTGCTATGTGGACAAGGCGGCCCGAACCGGCATTCGCATGGGCGATTTGATCAACCCCGACCGACTGCGCGAGCGGTTGCGCGACGCTTTGCCGTTCAAAAACGCGGCGCTGACCAAAATCTACGGCGCGGATGCGGTAGATGAAACCGCGCTTCTCGATTATCTGTTGCCGCTCGGCGAGCGGCTGCGCTCGTATGTCACCGACACGCTCGCGCTTGCGGGCGATGCGGTCGCGGATGGGAAGCGGATTTTGTTCGAGGGCGCGCAGGCGACCATGCTGGATATTGACGGCGGTACATACCCGTTTGTGACGTCGTCGCATCCGGTTTCGGGCGGCGCGTGCGTTGGGACCGGCGTTCCGCCCACCGCCATCGGTCAGGTTATCGGGATTGTCAAGGCGTACACGACGCGCGTGGGCGCGGGGGCGTTCCCGACCGAACTCTTAGACGAGCGCGGCGACCGCATCCGCGAGCGCGGCCACGAATACGGCACGACCACGGGACGTCCGCGCCGGTGCGGCTGGCTGGACGCCCTTGCGCTTCGCTACTCGGTTCGCATCAATGGCCTGACCGGTATCTGCGTCGGGCATTTAGACGTTCTCGCAGGCTTCGACACGGTCAATATCTGCGTCGGCTACACCAAAAACGGCGCACCGCTCGCGCACTTCCCGGCGGGCGATGTCGCCCTGCTCGATGGTTGCGAACCCGTTTACGAAACGTTGCCGGGCTGGCCCGACACGGATATTACCAATGTGGCCCGGTTCGAGGATTTGCCGCCGAACGCGCAGGCGTACGTGAGGCGCGTCGAGGAGATCGCGGGCGTTCCTGCGTTAATGGCGTCTATCGGCCCGCGCCGCGATCAAGCGCTGGTTCTGCCCGGCGTTCCCGGCGGGCGCGACCTGTACCGGCGCGATGCGGGTTTGCCCACGGTTGGAAGCGGGCGTCAGTCCGAAATGGGAAACCTTGCCCGTTCGCCTGCCACTATGCTATAATCGCGGAAGTCTTTTTTCATGGAGCGAAAAGCAAGCAAGCAAGCGGCGCAGGGGAACGAGCCGCCGCTTATCGCGGTCGTTGGCCCCACCGCAGTCGGAAAAACGGCGGTGGGCGTTCGGCTTGCGGAATTGCTGAATGGCGAGATTGTGAGCGCGGACGCGGTCGCGGTTTACCGGGGACTGGATATTGGGGCGGCGAAGCCCGATGCGAATGAGCGGGTGCGGGCGCGGTTTCATCTGATAGATGTCGCCGATCCCGATGTAGATTATTCGGTTGCGGATTTCGAGCGCGACGCTATGGCGGCGATTGCGGATATTCGGGCGCGCGGCAAAACGCCAATACTGGTGGGCGGAACGGGTTTGTATGTGCGCGCGGTTACGGCGACGCTGACAATCCCTTCGGTGCCGCCGCAACTGGATTTACGGGCGCGTTTATGGGCCGAGGCGGAACAAGATGGCTCCGCCGTGTTGCATAAGCGTTTAACTGTTCTCGATCCGGTTTCCGCCGCGAAAATTCTGCCCGGCGACGCCAAGCGGATAATTCGCGCGCTGGAGGTGCAGTCGGTCACCGGGCAAGCGATATCGTCGTTTCACACGCCCGAGGGCGTGCGCGGCGTTCCGCGTCCCAATACGATGCTGTTTGGGCTGGTGATGGAACCGCGCGCCGCATTGTACGAGCGTATCGAACGGCGCGCGGAGGCGATGGCGGCGGCGGGACTTGCGGACGAGGTGCGCGGTTTGCTCGCGCGCGGCTACGGGCCGGAGTTAAAATCTCTGCAAAGTTTGGGCTACCGGCACATGATGGGGTATCTGCGCGGTAGCATAGCATGGGAGGAAACGGTAGCGAACCTGAAAAGGGACACGCGCCGCTTCGCCAAGCGTCAAATTTCGTGGTTCGGCGGCGACTCGCTTGTTCGCTGGATCACTCTTGATGCGACCGAGGACGCCGAACAGGCCGCCTCGGACGCCGCCGACCGTATCGCGGCTTTAGTTCGCGGCGGCGGCGCCTTCGCTTGTCGGAACCCTGCCGACGCGCCCTTGATGGCGCGCGCCGATGAGCTATAAAAGCGCAGGAGAGGAATGGAAGCAAGTCGAATGAACAAGTCAGCAAATCTTCAGGACACGTTCCTGAACCAGGTCCGCAAAGAGAATATCGCGGTCACTATCTATCTTATCAACAGCGTCCAACTTCGCGGTCATGTCCGCGGTTTCGACACCTTCACGATTCTTTTGGAGTCGCCGGGTCGCCCGACCCAGTTGGTGTACAAAAGCGCCGTCACCAGCATCGTGCCGATGCGCCCGGTTCACCTGCGCGACGCACAGGCCGCGCAAGCGGGCGAGGGAGGCGAGGGCGGATCGGACGAGATAGCGGCGATGGCCGCGCCCAATCTCACGGTATAACACGAAACAACCCGTTTCGTAACGAAAGTAAGGCAAATTACGAATGGCGAAAATGACACTGCCCTTCGTCAAGATGCAAGGAATCGGCAACGACTTTGTCGTTGCCGATTGCCTTGTTCCCGTAGCCCCAACCGCCGATGCGCTTCAAGCCGCGAGCGTTCACCTTTGCGACCGCCAATTCGGCGTGGGCGCCGACGGAGTTCTGCTGGTTCTGCCGTCGGATAAAGCCGATTTCACGATGCGCATGTTCAACCCGGACGGGACCGAATCCGAGATGTGCGGCAACGGCATCCGCTGCTTCGCCAAGTACGTCTTCGATCACGGCCACACCGCAAAATCCGAGATTGCCGTGGACACGGGCGGCGGTGTGAAAACGCTCGTGATGACGCCCGGCGCGGACGGCAAAATCGCCACGGTTCGGGTGGATATGGGCGAGCCGGGATTAACGCGCGCCGACCTTCCGATGACCGGCGAGCAAACCGAACAAGCCATTGGCGAGCCGGTCGAGATTGGCGGCGAGGTCGTCGCGCTGACGGCGGTTTCGATGGGCAACCCCCACGCCGTTTTCTTCACCGACGCCCCGGACGAGGCCATTATCAACCGGCTTGGCCCGCAGATCGAACCAAACGCCCTTTTTCCGCGTAAAATTAATGTCCATGCCGTGACCGTTCACAACGACCATGAAATCACGCTTCTGACATGGGAGCGCGGCGCGGGCCGAACGCTTGCGTGCGGGACCGGCGCGTGCGCGTCCGTGGTCGCGTCGGTGTTGAATGGAAAGACCGGGCGTCGCGTCCTCGCCCACCTGCCCGGCGGCGATTTGCAAATCGAGTGGAGCGCGGAGAACAACCGCGTTTACATGACCGGCCCGGCGCAAGAAGCGTTTCGGGGTACGATAACGCTGTAGTCCCTTGACGGACAACAATAACCAACCCAAACCGTTGGAGAAAAAACAAACGATGATTCTCGAACTGACGCCCGGGCAACTGGTCCGGCAATACACCGGCGACGAAAGTACGCCGCGACACATCTCCGCTTAAGAAAGACCTTATTCGCTATGCAACGCGCAAAACGACTTGACCTCATCCCCCCGTACCTTTTCGGCGAGATCGCCCGCCTCAAAGCGCAGGCCATCGCCGAGGGACGCGACCTCATTGATTTAGGCATCGGCGACCCCGATCAGCCCACGCCCCCCGCGATTGTGGAAAAACTCCACGAGTACGCCCTGCAACCGGACACGCACCGCTACGACGAATCAAATGCGGGCGAGCCGGGCTTTTTGGAAGCGTGCGCTTCGTGGTTCCAAAACCGGTTTGGCGTCACGCTTGACCCGCAAACCGAACTGCTCCTCCTGATCGGCTCCAAAGAAGGGCTGGCCCATTTGGCGTGGGCGTATGTGGACCCCGGCGACTACACCCTCGTGCAGGACCCGTCGTACACGGTTCCCAAAGTCAACACCCTGCTCGCAGGCGGCACGCCCTACTCGATGCCGCTTACCGCCGCGAACAAGTTCCTGCCCGACCTGACCGTTATCCCGTCCGACATCGCGCGCAAGGCCAAGATTTTATTCCTGAACTACCCGCATAACCCGACCGGGGCGGTCGCGACGCCGGAGTTTTTCGCCGATGCGGTTCAGTTCGCCAAAGAATACGACATTCTGATCTGCCAGGACTGCGCGTACTCCGAGGTCGGCTACGACGGCTACCGCGCTCCGTCCATCCTACAGACGCCTGGCGCGCGCGATGTCGCGATTGAAACGCATTCGTTGTCGAAAACGTTCAACATGACCGGCTGGCGTATCGGCTTCGCGGCGGGGAACCCCGATGCGATTGCGACCCTGAACAAGCTCAAGTCGAATGTGGACAGCAAGCAGTTCCCGGCTGTGGACCGCGCGGCGGCGTGGGCGATGCTCAACGCCAACAACGACGAAACGCTCGCCCTGTACAAGCGCCGCCGCGACATTCTGGTAAACGGCCTGAACAACTTAGGCTGGAACCTCGAACTGCCGCAGGCCGCGTTCTATATCTGGGTCCCCTGCCCGCCCGGCTACACGTCCATGACGTTCGCCAAAGCCCTTCTGGAAGCGGGCGTTCTCGCGATTCCGGGCCTGGGCTACGGCGAACACGGCGACGGCTACGTCCGCATGTCGCTCACGCTCTCAGGCGACAAAAACGGCGAGCGCGTCCAGGAAGCCGTAGACCGCATCGGCAAGTTCGTCCATTTAGCAAAGTAGCGTTTTGGTTGTCGTTAGCGTCTACTTGGCGGAAGACTAAATCGCTCAAGCCGCGCGGCTCCCTCTTCCAGGG
>CAXUMS010000004.1:62853-73705 GCA_964252165.1 uncultured Armatimonadaceae bacterium | reverse complement strand
GCGCGGCACCCCCTCAGGCCGGGGGCGGCCCAAGCCTAACGCTTGACCGTGCATTGCTTCGGCGACACGTTTCCTTGTTAAACCGCTTGAGGCGGTTTAACAAGGAAACGTGTCGCTAAAGAAAATGACCGATGCAACGTAAGGTTGCCGCTCCCCCGCGTAGGGGGTGCCGCGCGGCACGAGCGATTTAGTCAACCGCTCAGTAGACGCCGTCGCTAAGACAAGTTACGAAGGCGAGAGTTGTTTGCGGAGGGTGGTAAGGAGGGCTTGGAAGGCGGCGGGGTCGAGGGTGCGGGCGGGGCTTATGGTGTAGTGTCCGCCGAAATCGGGGTCTACAAACGTTCCGCCGGAGAACTGACGACGGTCGCGGTAGCGGGGGATGAGGTGGAAATGGACTTGGGCGTCTTGATTCATTAGCAAGGCGTAGTTGAAATGGTCTGGGGCGAATAGGGCGGATAGGGCGGTGCGGATATGGCGCGCGAACGCCCAAAGTTCCGTTAGTTCCGCGTCAGTGACGGCGAGGGCGTCGGTTTCCGGGCGTTGCAGAACCAGGTAGCAACGCCCCAGAAGCGCCTGGTCCGCGTTCAGGTGGGCCGACCAGAGCGGTGAGGCGGCGATTTGCGTTTGGGGATCAGGAATGTGTGAGAGAGCCATTGTTAGGGTTGGAGTCCGTCCAGGCCGTACTCGTCTACGGGCGAGAAATAGATAATCGTTACCACATCGGACGGCGTGACAGGGCGGTCGTAAACGCGCGACAGCAACTGCAAAACGTCGTCGTGGTTACGAAACTCCGGGTTCTCGCGCTGAATATCGCGCGGCGACAGCTCCTCGATAGGCTTCACCTCGACCGCATCCAGGATCGCGGTCATCACCTTATGATGGCGTCCAAAGCGCTGACCAATAGTCACCCAGACAATCTGGCCGGATTGGTACTTATCGCTCTTGTCGCCCAGGCGAATAGTCGCTGACTTGCGCCCTTTTTTGAGCGCATCGCCGTAAAGATCGTTGTAAAAGTTTAGCGCAAACATCCCGAAATCACCGTTCCTGCGCCACGGCCCGACTTTTGCGCGCCGCTCGCTTGATTTAATTTCCCATTATAGCCGATTTGTCGCCTCTTCCCATCTTTCAGAAGATCATCGCCTTGTTTTATCTATTTGCGTAATTACGTAAATACGTATAACATTGGGTTGAAAGACAAGCGGAGGAAACAAACTCATGAACGTAAACGTGGAAAACGTACCGGAGCAGGAAGCGCGTGCGGCGCTAGACCGGGCGTTGGAAGATATGACGAGCGGGCGTCAAACCTTCGTCGGGCATTTCGGGTCGCTCCTAATCGAGGGCAAACCGCGCGCCTGGTGGAGTATCCGCTTCGATGAGGCGGTAAGCAAGCTGATCGCCAACCCCGATTACAAGGTGGCGCAGATTTTGTCGGTTCTGGGCAGCGAGGTGCGCTTGTCCATTCTGCGTTCCCTGCTGGATGCGCCCCGTACCGCCGCCGAACTGGTCGCCGCGTTGTCGCTCAACACCACCGGGCAAGCGTACCATCATCTCAAAGAATTGGAGCGGGCGGGGTATGTTTATCAAAAAAATGGACGATACCACTTCGACATAAAAGGCGGGCGTCTTTACCTCACCGCGCTTGCGCTCGCCGCCGATGGCGGCGCGGAGGACTTGGACGAGAAAGGCGGGTAGGAAGCCATGCGCTTGCTAATTCTGGGCGGAACTATCTTTCTGGGCAAACATCTGACCATTGCGGCGCAGGCGGCGGGACATACCGTGACCTTGTTCAACCGGGGACGCCACAACCCCGAATGGTTCCCCGATGTGGAGCGATTACAGGGCGACCGGCGCGCGCCGGACGGCCTCGCCGCGCTCGCGGGTCGCGAATTCGACGCGGTCCTTGATACGTGCGGATACATCCCGCGCGAGGTGCGCGCGTCCTGCGACGCGCTCAAGGATAGTGCGGGCGTTTACTATTTCATCTCCACGGTCGCCGTATACAACGATTGGCTTCAAGCCCCGCGCCTCGATGAAGACGCACCGCTTGACGACCACCTCGACGATCCAACGACCGAGATGGTGACCGGCGAAGCCTACGGCCCTCTCAAGGTCGCCTGCGAGCGCGAAGCGCAACAGGCGTTCGGCGACCGCGCGCTTGTCGTGCGCCCCGGTCTGATTGTCGGGCCGGACGATGTGTCGGATCGTTTCGGCTACTGGCCGCGCCGCGTCGCGCAGGGCGGCGATGTTCTCGCGCCCGGTGACCCGCACGATCCCACGCAGTTCATCGACGTGCGCGATCTCGCCGAATGGAACATCCGCCTGCTGGAACAAAACAGAAATGGCGTGTACAACGCGGACGGTCCCGCTGTCGTGTGGGGTGATCTGCTCGAAACGTGCCGAACGGAGACCGGGAGCGACGCGCGCTTTGTATGGGCGGACGAGGCGTTTCTCGCCGAGCGAAAGGTCGCGCCGTGGTCGGAGTTGCCGTTGTGGATTCCGCGAAACGAAGAAACCGGCGCCGCCCGCGCCCTCACCGACTGCGCCAAAGCCATTCGTGACGGTCTGACATATCGCCCGCTCGCCCAAACCGTGCGTGACACGCACGTATGGGAACAAGCGCGAACCCAAACCGAAGGTGCGTGGAAGAATACACTGACCGAGGAAAAGGAGCGGGCGATTTTAGCGGCATGGCGCGACCGCGCAATTTCCGCGTCGTGAAGAGGAGGAGTTACCTGAGAAACGTGGGCAAAGCGTCCGATTATCAGAGATATGCGTCATCCCTTTCCGCATTTTTCGCTCTTGTTTATTTTGCTGTTGACACTTGCGCCCGCAAGCCTTGCCCAAACCATTACGGGTAAGGTCGTTGGGGTATCGGATGGCGACACGATCAAGGTTGTCACGTCCGCGAACAAATTGTACAAAGTTCGCTTAAACGGCGTGGATTGCCCCGAGACCAGCCAACCGTTCGGCGCGACGGCCAAGCAATGGACAAGCCAGGCGGTTTTCGGTCAGCAGGTGCGTGTTGTTGTAAAGAGCGTTGACCAGTACGGACGAACGTTAGGCGTTGTTTTCCTGAACGGCAGGAATGTAAATCAGGGTCTCGTTCTTAGCGGCATGGCTTGGTGGTACCGGCGTTACGCGCCGCGGGACGCCGCTTTGAAACAGTTGGAGGCCAAAGCAAGGAGCGCCAAGCGCGGGCTATGGGCGGATAAGACGCCAGTCGCGCCGTGGCAATGGCGACAAGCGGCGCGAAGCGTTCGATAGCAGAACAAATCCGCAATGAAAAAGGCTTGGTTGTTCTCCAAAAGTGGGGAGAACGACCAAGCCTTTTGCGTTAGGGGCTTCGCGAAATAACCGTTACGGCGTTTGCGATGCGCCAGTCGCCTCTCTGCCGCCCATGAGCAGTTGCAACAACCCGCCTCCGCCGCCCCCGCTTTGCCCGAGCGTCATGCGCGCGTCCAGAACGCGTTTGATTTTGACCAACGAATCCTGAAGATGGAGACGCGTGTACTCGTCGTAGGACGCCCCGCCCGCGTTCGCGGCTACCAATTTGGCCTTCATCTGGCGCAGCTCGTTCCAGGCCAGCATTCGCGCATCGTCCGGCGTCCCGCCGCCCTGGCCGCTCGCCAAATCCACCATCGTGTCCACGTATTGCCGCTGTAGTTGGCGACGCAAGGTCGGCACGTTCTTCTTCGCCGCGAGTTCCGCCCAAACGTTCGCGCCGACGCTTCGGAATAGGTAGGGAAGCGTTAACGCCTCCTTCGGGTCGCCGCCGCGCTTGAACTCGTTGTTCGCGACCCGCCCCAGCACGAGCGGCGAGAACAAGCGGCGCAGGGCCGCCTTTTGCACGCCCGAGAGTTGGTCCTGAACCGGGAAGTCGGTGCCAAACTCGAAGTCGTTGGGGTTCCCGGTCAGTTTTCCGTAGTAAGACAACGGGAACTGGAACGCCTTCGGCGCGAAGATATACGTGTTCAAAAGATTAAGCGCCCGTTTTTGCTCCGCGACATCCATCGGCGCGAGCGTGGGCTTCTCGCCCGGGTCGCCCTTGTGGTTGCGGTTGACGCGCAAACCGCCCACGAACCGCGACGCGGAGCCAGCCGCGCCCGCGTACACGTTCAGCAACTCCTCGAACGCGCGCGTGAACTCGTAGTAGCTTTGACCGGTTTTCGGTTCGCGCTGATCGAGTTTCGTGAGCAGGTAGCGCGATGTCGTCATCATGCGCTGCCAGTAGGCGAGCGGATCGGACGACAGGTCGTACTGCGAAACCATCGGGTCGAAACCGAGCATGGCCTGCTCGTCGCTCTGGTACGCGTGACCGCGCTCATTCGAGCGTTTGGCGATCTGACCGAGCGCGTACAACTCGCCGGTGGGGTTGGTTGCGCCCGCAATCGGCGTGTAGCCGTACTGGATCGCCCAGTAGTCGTACGAACCGAGCGTTTGCGAGAAGAACGTCGCGCCCCGGCTTTTCAGCGCGGCGATATTGAACGGGTTGTAATCCATCACGGACGCCCCGATACCGCCTGCGGCATTGGTTTGCGGGTTTTTCAGTTCCTCAAGCGAAAACTCCGTAGACGCGATGAAGTTGTGCCGCAGACCCAGTATATGACCCATTTCGTGCGCGACGGTTTCGCGGATAATCTGGTCGGCGTACTGTTTTTCGGACAACAGCGGATTCGCGCCGGGCGCAAGAAGCGACAGGGTTTGGTAGCCCATCCACGCCTGCCGTTTGAACTCCGGCCCCGCCGCAAATTGGCATCGAAGCGCGATTTCCCGGAGCAGGGCGTCCGGCGTTTTGCCGGTTTTTGCGCTATTTGCGGCAAGATTGCCGAGCAAAACTTCATTGTCCATACCCGCGCCGCGCTCGAACGCGGACGCCGCCGGTTCGACCTGCGACGTGCGCTCCAACTTGAACGCGCGGATAATCCCGGCATCCACCGTGATGCTCGCGTTCAGCATTTGCCCTGTCAAGGGATTGACGCGGAACAGGGCGACCGCATACGCCTGATCCGGCGACACGACCCAGCGGATGACGTTATAGCGCATATCCGCGTGGTCGAAGTCGGCATTGTCCGGCATTTGCTTGACCACAACGGCGTTTTTGAAGCCGACCTTCTCGAACGCCTTGTTCCACATCAGGATGCCATCGGAGACGGCGGGCCGATACGCGACCGGAATGGCGTTGTCCAGCCAGAACACCAGCGGCTTGACCGGCTCGGACAGCGCGGCTTTGGTGTCTTTCTTACGCAAGTCCCAGCGGTTGATAAAGCGAACCTGCGGATCGCGCACCGTATCCGAATCGAATGAGCGGTATTCCGAGCCTTCGATGAAATAGCCGATACGCGGGTCGGCGAGACGCGGCTGATAACCATTATCGGTCGGAAGCGCGAACAGATTGAAGTTGATGATGATGGGAGCCGAGCGCACATCGGCGAGCGCGCCCGCGTCGCCCATCGCCACTCCTCGCATGAAATGGTACTGGGTCGAGACGACAAGGTTATCCGGGAAGTTCTTGACCGTTTGGATAAACGTCTTTTCGCGGTCCAGCCCGTAGCCGCTCGCGCCCGGCATCCCGCCGCCGAAGGCCGATGAGACTTGCGTCAGGTCGCTGCGGAACAAGTCCGAGATGTCAATCAAAAGCGTTTTGCGCTCGGCTTGTTTGGCCTCGATTTTATAGGCGACCAGGTACGCGTCCGCGAACGAGCGGCGGATAGCCCGGGCGATTTCCTTGTTTTCCGCGCGCCATTTGTAGTTGGGGACCGCGAGAACCAGTTTGTCGTCGCCGTTGCGGATGAACTTGAATAGGAGATCGTTGATCGGGTTGCCCGCGACAATATGGTCGGAATCGCCCGTGCTTGCCGTGGTTTGGAGCATCATCAGTTTGCCCAACTGATCCTCACGCACCTCGGCGTAGATGGTGTCTTTGCCCGCTTCCTTTTTGCGGTACAGCGTTAAAAGACCGGGAAGTTTCTCGTAGTCCTTGACGACCTCGTCAATGGTCTTGTCCTTCTTCGGCTCTTCTTTTTTCGGCTCGTCCTTCTTCGCCACTGCCGCAGGAACATCGGGCTTTTTGTCGCCGGGCTTTGCGGGAACGGCGGGCTTATCGCCCGGTTTTGCGTCGCCCTTTTTGGCGTCTTCCGTCGGTCTCGCCTCGGTTGCGCCGAGCGGGGAGCCGTCCACGCGCTCTTCGTGGAACGTGCCGCTCGCAAGCGGCGCATCCTCGTCGTCGCCGAACGGCACATTATCCACCTGAATATCCGCGCTGACCACATCGCCGCTCGCAAGGTCAACCCATTCCGTTCCCTTGACCGACAGCGCAGGTGACTTGCCGCTTTCCGTGTAGGACATTTTAATTTTGGCGCAGTCTACGCCGTTGACCTTTTCCACTGCGACAAACTCATACTCGCCTTTGGCCTCGCGCGAACCAAGAGCCGTATCCGCCTTGAAATCCCGCGTCCACGTATCGCCCGGCCCGACCGGTTTGTCCGGGAACGTCACGCGACCCGCAATCGACATCCGCGCGCCGATATGCGTTTCGTCCTTTTTCTCCGCGTCGTCGGCGTCGCCATCTTTGTAGGCTACCATCGTACCGTCCGGTCGCAGGGTCACAATATCGGGCTTCGATTTCTTCTCGTCATCGCTTCCCGCCTTTTCGCCGTTGAAGGTCGCCTCGCTCGTATCCGTCTGGTCCTCGAACGTGATCTCGCCGGACGGGGTGACCGTCTTGTACGTGACCGTGCCGGTTTCCTTGACATCTAATTTGGCCTTTTCGCCTTCCACCTCGAAGGTCAGAGTCGCTTCGCCCTTGACGTGTTTTACCTGCCCGGCTTTGGCGCGGTACGCAAGCAAAATTTTGTCGGCGGGCGCGACGCGGCGCGACGCGGCCCCGGACGCGGCGACGCCCGCCCCGGACAATGCGGCGAGCGTGAGAACAATGGAGGACACGCGCAAAACGCGCGGATGGGTAACCGACAGGCAAAGCGAGGAAGAAACGGTCTTCATAAAACGAAGGTAACTCCTGACCAATCGAAAACATCGCAAACGAAGAAGGAGGCGGCGGCGGGATTACGTGAGGAAAACGCCCCCGGCAGGAGGAGCGAGAAGGCGTTCCGAACGCCGCACGGCGGGTGAAAACGTGCGTTCATCGTACCACGAAAACAGGTCGCACGGTTATCTGTAGGACGTTCATAAATATCGTTTCGTTTTTCCGAGTGGTTCAACCAAGCGAAAAACCGAGATCACGACAACTCGGACACAAAAACGGGCCTTCAAACCACAACCTTAATTGTGGTTTGAAGGCTCGCTTTCTTTCCTGCCTGCCCTCGATTTTTTACACCTGTGTGGTGCGCCACTTACCCTGCCGGAAGATAACCACCGTGAAAACGCCCATGAGAACGGTTGAAACCGACATCGCCATCCACGCGCCGACCGTTCCGAGCGACGTATACTGCGACAACACGTACGCGAGCGGCAAGCGAATGACGACCATTGTTACAATCGTTATCATGGTTGGGCTGACCGTTTCGCCTGCGCCTTGAAGCGCGCCCGTTAGAACCATCCCGAGACCAAGAAACGGCTCGGAAAAGGCGGCGATCTTAAGGTAGGCGACCGTGAGACGTAGCGCTTCGTCAATCTCGGCGCTTTTTGCGGCGGTTTCCCCGGCGGCATGGCGTATGAAGATATGGGCGAGCGGGTCGGCGAACGTGAAAAAGATCGCGCCCATCACGCACATCACGCCGATAGCCTGCCAGGTCGCGGCCCATGCCCCCGCATTCGCCCGGCTCACTTGCTTCGCGCCTAAGTTCTGCCCGACAAACGCGGACGCGGCGATAGAATAGCCGAAGCCCGGCATAAACGCGATGGACTCGGAGGCAAGGCCGACGCCCAGCGCAGCGACCGCGCCGTCGCCCGCTCCGGTGCGCGTCAGCAAGCCTTGAAACGCGAGCATCGAGCCGACGCGAAGTATTTGCTGACCGGACGCGGGAAGGCCAATACGTGCAATACGCGTCGCCCAATCGCGCTGAACGCGAACCGAATAGCGCATGTTGCGGAGGGACGACCGCCTCAAGAAAAAGGCGTATAGCGCGACCGCGACCGCTTGCGATAACACCAGCGCGACCGCCCCGCCCATCAAGCCTAATTTGGGAAAGCCGAACTTGCCGAATATCAGCAAATAGTTAAAGCCCGCATGAACCGCGTTTGCGCCCAGCGTCACCCAGAACGGTCGCACCGTGTCGCCAATACCGCGGAACGCCCCGTTCATAATCACCATCAGAAGAAGCGTAGGCAACCCCAAGATAGCGACCTGAAGGTAACTATCGGCGAGCGGCAGGGATTCGGCGTGCAGGCCCAAGCCGCGCAGAATCGCATGCCGCAGAAACCACATTGGGATACCGATAGCGACCGAGATCAAAACGCCCAGGATCAGCGATTGTTGCGTTGCGGTTTCGGCGTCCTTGATATTGTTCTCGCCGACCGAGCGGGCGACAAAGGCGGTGGTGCCGACCGAAACCGCCATCCCCGCCGACATCAGGGCGAACATCAGGGTCGAGGACGTGGTGGCGGCGGCAATCGCCTCAACGCCCAGCGACGACACGAAAAACCGGTCGAGCAACCCGTTCGTGGTTTGGAGCAACATGGTCGCAACCGACGGCAAGGCGATCTGGAAAACCCCTTGGGCGACCGAGCCGGACAAGATGGTGCGTCGCCGTTCGGCGTCCTTCGCGTCCTTCGCCTCGTATCCCTGCAAACCGCGCGGGGGCGTTTCCATGCCCTCATCGGCCCTGCCCGCCTCCTGCGCCATATCGCTCGCATCAATGGTGGGCAGACCGGACGCTCGCTCGGGAAGCGACGGGGCGGGGGCGGTTAGCGTTTCGCCGGGAGAGAAGTGTATGTCGTCCTGTTTCTGGTTCATCTTGTGCCTTTCGACGGCCCAACCCATCAGGACGCCAAACAAAAATGACGCCAAAACAGGCGCCCTGGTTCCCTTGAAACCCGATGCTGACGTCCAAAAGAGGAGAAGCCATCGGAGGCGCCCTAACCCCCGATAATGGGGGGACAAGATCAAGGTAACAGCGACACCTTCACCAGACGAACCAACGGTTTCGTCTTTGGCGAATATTATCGTTCTTGTCCCCCCATTACTGGGGGTTAGGGTGCCTCCGATGGCTTCGGTTTCCTTAAACCCATCGTTCTACTTCGCGTCCGGGTCCCACTTATATGTATGACTTAACAAGCGTTCTTTGCTTACCGCGTCCCCGGTTCTCGTAACGCGGTACAACTGCGCCCGGATCAAACCCGGCCTCACTCGCTGGACGCGCGGGCGAAGCGAAACGCGGCGACCCGGCGTTTTCGCGCCGTAAAGCGTCGCGGTCAGTGTTTGATCCGCGAATGTATAGGCGATAAAAACCGGCGCTTTCGTGTTGTTGGCGAACTTCAAGTCCTTGTCGCCGTACGCAACCGTGGCGTCGCGACCGAGCGGCAAATAGGCGACAGGGCGCGAGTGCGGGTTGACTTCTTTGATCGAAAGACCGGCGAGCGCGGCGGCATTGAACAGCGTTCCGGTTACCTGCGACACGCCGCCGCCGATGCCGTCCACGATCTTGCCTTCCACAAACACATGGGCGGTGCGAAAGCCGCGCGCTTGCGTTCGCTCGCCCACGGTCTTGTTGAGCGAGAACGTTTCGCCCGGCGACAACAGCGCGCCGTCAATGAAGCCAACGGCGACGTCTATATTGGTATTGCGCTTGGCGACGCCGGATGTTTGGGTCGTGAACGACGCCAAAACGCCGTTAATCCCTTTCAGTCGCTCCGCCGTTAAAACAGGCGGCTTTTTATCAACCGCAACATTGAACGCGACAGCGGCGGGATCTTTGGCAATGGTTTGCGCAATTTTTTCCGCTGTAGTTGAAACATTTAGATGGCGGGCGAACGCGCCATTCTTGATACGGACCTGACCGCCCTGCACGTACGGGCGGGCGTTCTGCGCTTCGGTATTGAAGGCTTTGGCGACACGCGCAAGAGCGTTCTTGAGCGCGCCCTTGTCCACCGTAAAGGCGACCGGCCCGGACGGCGACGCCAGCGAAAAACCCATCTCGCGCCGCGTTCGCGCAACCGTGGTTTTGCCGTCCGTCAATTTGATCTTAACCGCAAGCTTCGCAAGGCGTTCCGGCGACGCTTTCGCGGCGGGCGCGACGACCGCTTTCGCCGGGGCCTTAGCGGCGGTCTTGCCAGAAGCGGCGGGTTTGGGAGATGGTTTGACCGGAGCCTGCGCCCGCGCTACAACGGGCGCGGCGGAAACGGCGGCAAAGGGGGCGCAAAGAAAAAGGAGCGCGCGGCTCCTCAAAAGTGTCATACGATGCGGGGTGTTCACGAATGCGTTAATCCTCTTTCGAGGATGTACCCGTACGACCGCGGCGCACAAACGGCGACGCCCGCCGCGCTTGAATAACCGCGTCGGGCGTCACCTTGTTATCGGAAAAATCCGGCGTTTTTGTCAGGGCGCGCGACGACGCTTGGCGAGCAGGCCGAGCGTTCCCGGTTCCGGCACGGCGACAACGCCGGGAACATAGGCGGCGGCGAAGCCGGACGGAGATAAGACAGTGGCATTGGCGTTGCCAAGCGATGCGCCCGTACTGTCGAATTTTCGTACTAAGCCGCCGACGCTGTTCGTAACATACACGTTGCCGGACGGATCAAGCGTAAGCCCCTGCGGTCTGCTAATAAGCGAGGACGCGAAAGGCGCCGGGGCGATTTGCGCGCCGGTGGAGTCGTAGCGCGTGACGGTGTTGCGGGTATTGTTAACGACATACAAGTTGCCATCCGGGCCGAATTCAATTTCGCGCGGCCCGTTAAT
>CAXUMS010000004.1:41766-62843 GCA_964252165.1 uncultured Armatimonadaceae bacterium | reverse complement strand
GCGAACGTGGAAAGAACGGCTCCAGTGAGGGGATTGTACGTTTTGACGTCGTTCGTCGTACTCGACGACACGTAGACGTCCGCTCCGATGGCGATACCCCGCACCCCGCTCGACGCCACGCTAAACAAGGACGCGCCGGTCGCATCAAATTTGGTCAGCAGGTTGCTTGCCGCGTTGCCAACATACACGTTGTTGGCATTGTCTACCGCGATTGCGGTCGGGGCGGCAACGGTGGCGAAGGTCGTCGCCACCGCCGCTCCGCTTGTGTCGGCGGGGTTGTAACGCAGGACGTTGCCCGCGCCATTGTTCGCCACATTAAAGAAGACCGTTGCTCCCCAATGCGAGACCCCGCGCGCCATTGATGGCTCCGCCCGTCGAGAAGGTGGAAACCACGCCCGCATCGGTGATACGGAACAAGGCTGTCGTGCCACCAACAATAAGGTCGGCGTGCGCGGCGGACCCGCCCGTTACCGCTGCCCCAATGACGAAGGCGAACGCGGCGACACGACGATGTATCGCTCCGTTCCGCTTCAAGTCAGAAATCCGCATCTTTACGCTCATCATGAACTGTCCATCCTTCCCGCGCGCTTCGTAGGACGCGGCGCGGACTTTACGTAAGCGCGGCATAGTGCGCGCTTCGTAGTGACCTTTGTTTATCCCAAGCAGGCAAGGCCTTTTCCTTCTTTATATCGGGTTGCGCGCAAAAGCTGCCTCTCGCGACAACTTAGTCAACCAACTTTTTCTCCTTCGATTTGCGATTTCGGATTGGTCTCATAGCCTCCGCCCCGCGCCCTTGCCGATGGTACGCGGCCCATTCCACAACAAGCGCAAGTAACACCGCCGCAACCGCCCACGGCCACCATTCGCGGCGTACCAAAAGGTCGCGCTCCCCGGTTGTTTGTTGCGTTACGGGATTGACACTCGCTTTACCGTTGTCCCCGTCGGCAACCGTGAATGTGGGACGGGCGACCGGGCGCGTGTTGGATCCCTCCGGCGATAGGAGCGACACGGCGAATCGATCCCCATATCCGCCGCGACCCGAAACGCGGTACACGCCCACGCGCGGGGTGTTGTCGTAGATCACGCCGGACGGCGGGATCTTCGCGATCCGCGCACCTTCGCCGCCGCCCGGCGGAGTTACGGTAAGCGGCGCGGCGCTTGGGGGGGCGGCGATCGCGACCGAACTGCCGGGCCTTGTTGCGAGCGCGCCGTTGGTTTGGCTCGCTTCGCCGCCGCGCGCCGACAGATAACGGACACAGTTAGAAACAAATATTGGAAACGTCACGCGAAGCGGCATGTCGGAATCGAACAAGGAAAAACCGACGTAAACCACGCGCGTTTCGCCACGTTCGCCCGCCACGATAAGCGGTCCCGCCTCGGTCTCCGCGATAGCCCGCGCCCACGGCGCGGGTTGAACCCGGTGCGCGCGAAGCAGTTTTACACCGGGCAAATCGGTGAAGCGGAGCAGAGGATGCGTCCGGTCCCAGTCCAAAACCTGCGGACGGTCGGCATCGCCATTCGCGCCGTCAGCAACCACGGGTAGAACAACGCTCTGGGCGTTTTTGCCTGCTTGCGCCGCCGCGCGCGTCCCCCAGAACAGGTACCGGCCCGGCGGCAGATTCGGGGGCGCGAGCGCGTCTCCATCGAATATAACGACATCGTGGGCTTGAACATCGCCCGGCTTGAACGCGGCGGGCTTTTTCTCGGTCAAAGCGACGCCCTGATCCGCCCCAAGCGCGCGGAGCAAAAACGGGTTGCCGGACGTTACCAGCAAAACGCGCGCTTCCTGTTCGGGCGGCAACACGGCGTAGGCGGCGTTATCGGCTTCGAGGTCGTCGTTTATATCGAGACGCGCGGACACGACCGCGCCGTTTCGTCGTTGCGCCGACCCGTCGAAATTATCGAACACGACGGATTTCGCCTCGCCGGGCGCGAGGTCAAGCGCGCGGGCGTCCACAAGCGCGTCGTCGTCCGCGCCGGTTCCCGCTCGTAGTTCGAGCGGCGCGGCTTTCACCGCCTTCTCGCCGAAGTTTTGAACCGTTACAAATGCCTGCAGCCCGGTTTTAGTTCCGCTTCCGGTTCTCCCGGACGCAAACGCGTCGCGTACATCAAAGGCGGTAACGGCAATATTGCGCGCGCGCTTCCCGATGGGCAAAAAGCGCAGGTTCACGCCGCCCAATCGCAAATCCTCCAGCGGGGGAAACGCCCCATCGGACACGACCAAAACCTGCGCCCCGGCCCGCGCCGCCACCAATTGCGCGCCCAACTGAATCGCCGCCGCCATGTCCCCGCTGGGGGCGTCGGTTGCGCGGGCGGCGCGAAGGGCGCGCAAGATCGCGGCGCGGTCTGTCGTGAGCGGCGATAAAACCACGGGCCGCCCGGTTCCCGCGACCACGACCGCGACCGCATCGCCCGCGTCTTTTTGGCTCACCAGCGCTTCGGCCTGCCGGACAGCGGCGGCGAAGCGTCCCCCGGTTTCATCACCCGCGTTCATCGAAGCCGATGCATCCAAAACAATCGTGGTCGCCTTGCCGCCCAAACCTTCCGCCCAGCGGAACGGGCGGGCAAGCGCGAGTGCGAGGAGAAGAACCGCCAGCAATTGGAGGAAGAGTAGCAGGTTGCGCTTTAGTTTTTGGAATGGCGCATTCGCCCGCGTGTCCGCGAGCGCGGCCTGCCAGAACATCACCGACGAAACCACCCGGTCGCGCCGCTTGACGCGCAAAAGGTACAAAAGCGCAATGGCCCCGCCCGCAGGCAAAAGCAAAAGAAGCGACAGCGGGGAAAGCAAGTTCACGGCGGCGGCGACTCCTTCGGGCTACGGGTTTTGATGGTCGGCGCGGCTGTGAACGTACAGGTAAACGCGGCGGGCAGGTTCGCCGTTCACCGTAATATCGAGTTGGTAAGCTCCGAACCGGCGGAAGGTCACCTCGAACAGCGCCAAATCGAGCGGGGCGGACGGGCGCGGGTAATCATCAAGCGGCGGCGCGCCAAACCGAATATGCGACGGCTCCTGCGCGCTTTGTCCGGTTTCGTCGGTGAGATGGAGTTGTAGCGTTTGTCGCTGTCCCCGGTCACCGGGGCCGAACGTGACCTCGACATACAAGGACAAGTTTTCCAGCGTGACCGGAATCTCGTCCAAATACAAATCCTCGAAAACGCCCAAAAGGTCCACGCCGCCGTCCGGTCGTTTCCGTATCTCGTCCACCCACAGGGCGTTGATGACTTCCATCGGCGCGGCTATTCTTTCCCCATATTCGTCGTCGCAAGAAAGGCGGACGCTTTGGCCTCGCGTCGCCGCCACGTTTGGTACAATCTTCGCGCCGAGACAAGGGCGAAACCGCCGTAGACCACGGTCAGGCCCGCCATCACCCATCCCATCGTCGGTCCGCCCAAACGAAACGCCGAGTTGGTCAAAAACGCGAACACCATAACGCCGACGAGGTGGCGTCCCGCGAACAGGTAGAAACGAAACTGGTCCATCTTGGCGACACGCGGCAGATCTTCCGGTCGGATAGGGCGGGAAGCGGGGCGGCTTATCATCGCCCGAGCGCCTCGGTTTGCTCGGCGGGTTCGGCGGGCGCGGAAACCGTAGCGACGGCGGCGGGTCCCAAGCCGTGTTTGGCCTCGAACGCGGCGCGGGCGGCGAGTTTCTCCTGCCGCTCGTCGCGCATTTGTCGCCACAACCGAAGCGCGGATTTTTGCACGAATAGCGATACCGTTCCGACAACAAACGCAACCGCGATCTGGTGGCGGAAAAGGAGAACCACGGTAATCAAGAACAGCATCCACGTCATGAAAAACCGACCGAACAGGTGCAAAAGGTCGGCGGCGTCGGTCGCGGGTTCCGGGCGGTACGGCGTCGCCACATCGGCGGGATCGTTGGCGTTCAGGCGGGGCGCGGGCATTGACATAGCATTGATATGTTATCGCAGAAAACCCCGCCGCAACCCTGTAGCGGTTTCACAACAACCCTGTTTCGCCACTGCTTTCGCGCCGAAACAGTATAAGACGCTTGCTTCATTCATTGACAGTGGCCCCTCCGCTCGCGTATAATCGGTAGGTTTGACCCGCGCCGATGCGGGTTCCGAGACGCGTTTCCCCAAGCCCGATTTGCGGCCTCAGTTTGAAACCACCTGTCCCTCGCGCCATTGACGCCGCTTTTTATTGGTTATTATTGGTTACTATTAGCTAAGGAAATTCCCTACGATTATGGCAGTAGATGTTAAAACGGCGACGGCTTCGCCCGCGCCGATGGTTGTCGGCAAGCCCGAATACGATGTTAAAGACCTCGGCCTCGCCGATATGGGCAAGGCGCGGATCGAGTGGGCCGGGCTGGAAATGCCGGTTCTCGCCTCGATTCGTGACCGATTCGCCAAAGAAAGACCGCTCGAAGGCTTAACCGTCGCCGCGTGCTTGCATGTCACCTCGGAAACGGCGAACCTGGCGATTGCGCTCAAAGCGGGCGGCGCGAACGTTCTTTTGTGCGCGTCGAACCCGCTTTCGACCCAGGATGATGTGGCCGCCGCGCTGGTTCAGCACTACGGAATCGGTACGTTCGCGATCAAGGGCGAGGACAACAAAACCTACTACCAGCACATGAACGCAACCCTGGACGCCCGCCCGCACATGACGATGGACGACGGCGCGGACACGGTTGGTCTTTTGCACACCGAGCGCCGCGACCTGATTGACAACATCATCGGCGGAACCGAGGAAACCACCACCGGCGTGGTGCGCCTCAAGGCGATGGCGAAAGACGGCGTTCTCGCGTACCCGATTATCGCGGTCAACGATGCGCAAACCAAGCACATGTTCGACAACCGGTACGGCACCGGTCAGTCCACCCTCGACGGTATTATCCGCGCGACCAACCTGCTTCTCGCGGGCCGCAAGTTCGTGGTCGCGGGCTATGGCTGGTGCGGCAAAGGTTTAGCGTCCCGGGCGCGCGGCATGGGCGCGAACGTGATCGTGACCGAGATTGACCCGCTCAAGGCTCTCGAAGCGGTTATGGACGGTTATTCGGTTATGCCGATGGAAGAAGCGGCCAAAGTCGGCGACATCTTCTGCACCGTGACCGGCGACATCCATGTTCTTCGACCCGAGCATTTTTCCGCAATGAAGGACGGCGCGGTTATCTCGAACTCTGGCCACTTCAATGTGGAGATCGACCTCGATTCGCTCGAGAAGATGGCGCAAACCAAGCGCGAAGCGCGCGCGTTCGTGGATGAGTACGTGGTGGATGGTAAGCGTTTGTACGTGCTGGGCGAAGGCCGCTTGATCAACCTCGCGTCGGCGGAAGGCCACCCGGCAAGCGTTATGGATATGAGCTTTGCAAACCAGGCGTTATCCGCCGAGTTCATGCGCGCCAACTACAAGACGATGAACAAGGACGTTTACAGCGTTCCGGTTGACATTGACAAGGAAATTGCGCGCCTCAAACTCGCCGCGATGCACATCGATATTGACACGCTGACGTCCGAGCAAGAGCATTATCTGGCGTCGTGGGAAATGGGAACGTAGGATTCCCGATCCAGAAGCCGCTTGCGGAACGAAAGTTGCAAGCGTCTCCGCTACAAAAACGGACGGAACCGCCACAACATACCGTGATTGTTCCGTCCGCTTTCGCTTATCCCTGAGTTTTTCTCGCCCCTTTTTCGCTTAAAGGACAAACGCCCATGCGCTTTTTCGCCGTCGTCGCCGCGCCGCTCACGCTCGCTTTATCCGCTCTTGTTCTCGCCGCCGCACCCGGCGCCGCCCGCGCGCAGGGGCGTGATCGATTCCGCATCGGACCGGAGGCGGGCGTGTACTTCCCGACCAGCGATAAAGCGCGAGACGCTTTTGGCAACAGCTGGTATAACATCGGCTTCGGGCTTGGCAAAATTGCTCTGCCGCGCAAGCAAGGCGAGATCGGCTACGATGTGAATGTCATTACGGCAAGACGCTCCGGCTCGCAGGCTTTGGTGATCCCGCTCGGCGTTAGCTATCGGGTAGGTCTTTCCGATTCCACCTCGTTCGCTCCGTATGTCGGCGCGACGGCGGGCGCGTACCTGCTGAATCTGCGTTCCGATAAATACGATGTGAGTAGCGGATTTAGAGTCACGGGGGGCGGCAGTGTGTTCCTCGGCGCGGCCTTGTCCTCCACCGCCTATGTGGAAAGCCGCTACCGCTTCATCGGCAAGTCCAAAGGCTTCGACGTGTCCGGCCTCGCCGTCTCGGCAGGTGTCCGCTTTTAGTAGGCTGGTAGCCGTTAGGTGGGTGCATTGCGTTTTGTGGGTGCGCTCATGCCGCGCGGCACCCCCTCAGCCCGGGGGAGGCCCCAACCTAACGTTGGATCGGTTGTTTAAGATAAACGCAAAGTGGCTCGGTTTATTCGCAGGATGCGAATAAACCGAGCCACTTTGCGTTTTGCTAATACCCGGTCCAGCGTGTGGCTGGTCCCCCACGGTCACACTTGTGTGACACCCCCTGGAAGAGGGAGCCGCGCGGCTTGAGCGCACCCACAAAACGAAACCGCCCCGCCAAACGGCTATCAGCCTACTAAAAGCGGGGTTCTTCACCGTCCGGGGCGAGCATGTCGCGGTAGATGCCGGGGGATGAGCCTTCGATGGGTATGGCGCCCACCGTTTTAACATAAAACTCCACGGGTCCGGCGGAGCCTATGATTCCGTAGGCGTAGCCCATTTCTCGGAGACCGTGGAGCGATGCGGTCAGGAGCGCGCCGCCGATGCCTTTGCCGCGTTGCGCCGGATCAACGCCGGTCGGTCCGAAGAACGCCCGCGTTGTGGACTCCACGCAGGCGAAGCCGACCACCCGTTTTTCCTGAACCGCGATCCAGCACGTAACCGGAAGCCGCGCGAAGGCGGCTTCGGCCTCATCCGCCCATCCTTCCGAGAAATGGCGCGTGATGAAGCGTCGCGTTCGTGACAGCTCGAAGGGAAACGCCCTGCGAATCACAACGCCATGGTTGTTTTTAAGATCCGCGAGCGTCGCATCAAGAGCGGCGGTAGGCGCGAGACGATACAGGGGAACCAGAAGATCAGGCATATACCCACATTCCCCGAAGTGCGGCGGAAGTCCTGCCGCCCTTGCTTCGGCGCGCTTAAAGCGGAACCTGATGCGCGTTCCGCTCCAGAAAACCGACGATTATACCGAATAAAGTAGGGAGCGAGCGTAAGAGACGGTTTTTGTCTGGTCGCTTCGGCACAGATTTTACGGGGGGCGATTGCGGCGGTTTCACGTTCCTGTAAATGCGTCGGTTTACAACGCAAACACGCAAGCGCGTTCGCATCTTTACTTCGGTGGAAATTTCGGCTAAAAGTTCTCGGAACGTATGTCAGTAGCACAGGAACCACAACTCGACGCTCAACTCGCAGAACCGCCGCTACGCCCGTTGCATGTGGCTCTGGTCGTGACCGGTATCGCTCTGCTGTTCCTGGCGTTAAGCGCGGTTTGGTCGTTTTACTCGATAGGAACCGAGCGCGGTCGCGCACGAAAAGCGGAGCAAGCGGTCGCACGCCTTCAAACGCTGGACGAAACGCTGGCGTATACATCGCGACTTGCTGTACTCACGGGCGGTGGCGACACGCGCTGGCAAGCCCGGTATGACTTCGCCGCGCCGCAGGTCGCGGAGGCGGCTCGCGATTGGCAGTCCGCTTTCGCCAAAGGCTCTCCCGAGGCGAAAATGGGCGCGCAGATCGCACAAGCGGGCAAAGATCGTATCGCGATTGAAAAGCGCGCGCTCGCGCTTGTTCGAGCGGGCCAAGGGGCGGAGGCGCGCGCGCTTCTCGCGTCACCCGCCTATGACAAGCGTAAAAGCGCGTTCGCCAAACGGTGCGCCGTGATGGATGCCGTTGCGGAAAAACGGCTCACGCGTCAATTGCGTCACGAGCGCATTTTGTCCCTCGCCTCCGTCGCCGCCGTATTGGTCGGCGCCATCCCGCTGTTTTTGTCCACGCGCGGTTTGGGGATTAGTTTTCGGCGTTGGCGCAGTCGTGCGGTCGCCCAGATGCACGAGCGTCAAAAGGCGATTGACGAGGCGCGTCAGGCGCGTGACCGCTTGCAGGAGCGCGAGCGCGAACACTCGCTCGCGCTTGAGGATGCGCGGCGCGCCCTGGAAACCCACATCGGCAGGGGAAAACTCACCGACAAAGAACGGCTTTTGCTTTCGGCGGCGGTGGACAGCCTTTACGATGTCGTGATGATCTCCGAGGCCGACCCCACGCAACCGGCGCGTATTGTGTATGTGAACCCGGCTTTTGAGCGCATGACCGGCTACGCCCGCCGTGAAATTATCGGCAACAGCCCGCGCCTCCTGCAAGGCCCGGAAACGGACCGGGGCGTGATTGACGGTTTGAAGGCGCGCCTCGCCAAAGGCGAACCCGCCCAGATCGAGGTGATCAATTACCGCAAAGATGGCTCGCCGTTCTGGGTCGAACTAAATATCCGTCCGCTATTCGATGCCAACGGCTGGCAAACGCACTGGATTTCTATTCAGCGGGATGTTACGGATTCCAAAAAGGCGAACGAACATATCGAATGGCAGGCGACCCACGACGCCCTGACCGGTCTGCCCAACCGGACGCTGTATCAGGAGCGGCTGGGCCACGCCATCACGGCGGCGGAAGCGCGCGGCAGTTCGGTAGGCGTCCTGTTTTTTGACCTGGATCGCTTCAAGCAGATCAACGACACGCTCGGTCATATGGTAGGCGACCAGTTGTTGCAAGAAGTCGCGACCCGTTTAACGCAGAAATTGCGCTCTCAAGACACAATTGCGCGGGTCGGCGGCGATGAGTTTACGATCTTGCTCCCGTACATTGACACGCCGGAACAAGCGACCAAAGCGGCGCAAAAGCTTCTGGATGCGCTCAATAAACCGTTCTCGATTGACGGACATGAACTTTTCGTGACCGCCTCGATTGGCGTTTCCATCGCGCCGCAGGACGGGTCAGATATCGCCACGCTTCTCAAAAACGCCGATGTCGCTATGTACCGGGCCAAAGATCAGGGCCGCGACAACTACCGCGTTTACACCGAAACCATGAACGCCAAAGCGCTGGATCGTTTGGCTCTCGAAATGCACCTTCGCAAAGCGTTGGAGCGCGACGAGTTCCACATGGTGTATCAGCCGCAGGTGGACATCGCGACCGGGCAGGTGTTCGGCGTGGAAGCCCTGATACGCTGGGAAAACCCGGTTTTGGGGCGCGTCTCGCCCGGACAGTTTATTCCGGTCGCCGAGGAAACGGGCCTTATCGTGTCTATCGGCGAGTGGACACTGCGCGAAGCGTGCCAGCAGGCAGCGATTTGGTTCCGGGAAGGACGTCCGCTTCGCATGTCGGTCAACCTGTCCGCGCGGCAGTTCGAGCAAAAAGACCTGACCGCCCGGATTCGCGCCGTGCTGGAGCGCACCGGGCTATGCGCGGATTATCTCGATCTGGAACTTACGGAAGGCACGTTGCTTCGCGGTCAGGAAGCGGGCGACATTTTGCGCGGCCTCAAAAATTTGGGCGTTCGCTTGTCCGTGGACGACTTCGGGACCGGGTACTCGTCGCTGTCCTACCTGCGAACGTTTCCGCTCGACGTGCTTAAAATTGACCGTTCGTTTATCACGAGTATGGCGGAGGATCGAAAGTCCGAGGCGGTCGTACGAGCGTTAATCGAACTCGCCCATGCGGTTGGTCTTGAGGTAATCGCCGAGGGCGTGGAAACCGACGCGCAAAAACTGGTCCTGCACAATCTCAAATGCGACGCGATGCAGGGCTACTTGTTTAGCCCGCCGGTGTCCGCCAAAGATGTCGAGCAACTCGTTGATCTCGCCGCCTCCCAACTCACCGCGACGCTTGAAGCCGCCGCCGTTGAAATGGTGAGCGGTTCAAGCGGCGTATTGACGAGGAGCGGAACCAACAAAGCCGCTTCTGGCGAGATAATTTTGGCGCCGGTCAAAAAAGCGCCGTCGCGCAAGAACGGCGCGGCGGTGATAGCGCCGGACACAGCGTCTTTGTCGCCTGCGCCCAGAGCCGACGGTGAAGGCGGGGCGGAGCCGCCCCGCCTTGTCGCCGCCGCTTGATCACGAATTGGTTCCTTCGATAAAACAAAAACAGCCGACCTCGTGAGGAGGTCGGCTGTTTTTGTTTTGTCTTAATGGATACGAAGTTGTGATTATGCGACGCTCGCATGAAGAGCCGAGCCGCCGCTAAAGTGCGTTTTGATAAGAGGTTCATCCACAACCACAAACTGTTGCTGTGCGGGGTCGTAGACCTGCACCTCGGCGTGCGCGATGTCGAACCACATACCGACCAGGTGAAGGGTTCCGTCCTCCACACGTCGCCGGACTTCAGGATACGTTATCAGATTGTCTACCTGCGCCAAAACGTTTTGCTGGGAAAGCAGGTCGTAGTCGGGTAAATTTTGACCCTCGCGCGGCCTTGCAGGCATTCCCTCCTCATGGCCGCTCCCGTTCGCAAGCCATCCGGCGAGGTGCGGCACCGAGGAAACGTCCTGGCTGGACGCCAAAGCCTTCATTGCGCCGCACTCGGAATGACCGCAAATCGCGATAACGTTGATAGAATCGGAAAGCGCGCTTAAAGCGTACCCGACCGCCGCGCCCACCGATGTATCCGCTTCGTGGAAAGGCGGGGCCAAATTCCCAACGTTACGAATAACAAACAGGTCACCCGGCTTGCTTTGCGTGATAAGCCCAACATCAATACGGGAGTCCGCGCAGGTGACAAACAACGTGTCCGGCTTCTGACCCTCACGGGAAAGGCGAGCAAGTAGTTCGCGAATCTCGTGCGGCGTTTCGTTATTGAATTTCAAGGCGCCGCGTAGTAGTTTTTCCATATCTTGTTAATACCTTTTCTGCATAAAATCGCTGTTATAAAATCGCTGTTAAATGTGCGCGGCTTCCGCCGTCGCGCCTTTGGCGCCGGTGTCGGTCAGAGTTTTACGTACGGTGTCTTGCCGACCGAAAAACGTTTTTCGTTTTCGGGGCGCGCCGCTCGCCGCGCTCTCGTACCACGCTTCATGCACCTCGTCTATATCCACGCGCCCGCCCATGCGCTCATGACCGGCGCGCCAGTTATGCAGGGCCTCGAACGCGGCGTGATCCAGGAAGTCGGTCATCAAGTCCACATCCACCTGCGCCCCAGCGGGAATTTGCGCGAGCGCGCCGGTGAGTTGCGGCACCGAAATAAATGTCAGCGAGCCGTCGATGTGGACATGCCATTTTTCCTCGCCACGACTTTCCACCGTGATCCGCGTATGCGCGATACGCCGCAAAAGCAGGAACACGGCAAGCGCTATGCCCATTCCCACGCCCGCGAGCAGATTCAAGCCAACCACGCCCGCGAGCGTAATGGCGTAGATGGGAATTTCCCGGTGATGCGCGAGTTCGCGGATATGATTTTTGTTGACCAGACGAATACCGACAAAAACCAGCAAGCCCGCGAGGACGCTTGTGGGAATTTGCCGAATCATGCCGCTGAGAAGCGATACGAAAAGCGCGATCCAAATACCGTGGAGAATTGCGGATAGTTTCGTGGTCGCTCCGGTATTTATGTTCGCCGACGACCGGACAATAACGCCCGTGAGCGGCAATCCGCCCAGCATACCGGAAACCACATTGCCCGCGCCCTGGCCGATAAGTTCACGGTCCAGATTTGCGCGCGGTCCGTTGTGCAGTTTATCGGTTGCGACAGCGGATAGGAGAGACTCAACGCTCGCAACAAGCGCGACCGAGCCAATCGCGATCAACACGCCACTCAGATTGGCGTCCTGGGGAAGCGAAGGAAGCGCGAAAGAGGCTAACAAATTTTCGGGCAGATTCACCCGCTGAACGGGCAAGCGAAGCGCGATAGACAAAAACGTCGCCGCCGTTACGGCGACAAGCGCCCCGGGAACCGCCTTGATCTTTTTAGGAACGTACTCCCATAAGATCAGGAGGGCGAGCGTGAAAACGCCCAGAAAAACGGCGGGGCCGTGATGGTCCACGATTTGCTGGGGCAGGGCGAGTATATTTTTTACCGGCGAGGCTTGCGACGCGCCGCCGAGAACCACGTGCAACTGCGCGAGCGCAATGGTAACGCCGATACCGGCGAGCATCCCGTGTACTACGGCGGGTGAGATGGCAAGCGCGGTGCGCGCGATCTTCGCCGCCCCCAAACCAAGCTGGACAACCCCTGCTCCCACCGTGATCGCGCAGGCGACGCGCCACCCAAATTGTTGCACATAGCCGAACACCAAAACCGTTAGACCGGCGGCGGGACCACTGACCTGAAGCGGCGCTCCGCCCAGCAAGCCGACAACGATGCCGCCCACAACCGCGGCGATAATTCCCGCGATAGGCGGCGCGCCGGATGCCTGCGCAATACCAAGCGATAACGGCACCGCTATCAGAAACACCACCATCGAAGCGAGCAAATCGCCCCGCAACCCGTTAACGCGCCCGCCGTTGACGAGAGCGCTTGTTCCTGTTCCCGTCCGCTCACCGTTCCTTATTTGCAATTCGCTCATGCTTCCCCCGGTTCAGTTTCGTGAGTTGTTCAACGGTGATAGTCTCACAATATTAGAATACGCCAAGATTTTGAAAACTGTCCCCTTTTTTAGAAAAACTCATAGAAATTTTTAAGTTTTTATCAAGGGGGTTAATCTTTGCTCCATTACAGGTCGCGCAACCAGCGACGCTTTTCGCGTGTCTGATCCTCGCGGCGCTCATTTGCGCCGCCTGGTGACGTTCTTTCTTTATGTTGTAGGAGATATGCGTTATGTCTGATACGCTTTCCCGCTTCCGCCGCGCGCCCCTGACGCGCCGCCCCGCTTTTCGCCACAACCGAACCGGAGCGGCCCGCGTCGCTTTAATCGCCGCGTTATCTGCGATCGGCCTGCTCGCCGTGGGAGGCGCTCTGGGCTACCGCTACCTCACGTCTCGTCCCGGCGAGGCCGCCGCCGACCGCTATCTTCCCGCCGACAGCGTTTTCGTTTCCACGCTGGATCTAAAGCCGTCGTCGCCCGAACAAGCGGGCGTCTTCGCGCGCATCGGCGACGCCCTGCGGCGCGCGGGCTTGGACCGCAGAGCCACCGACGCCGTCGAGCAGGCCACCGGTCGCTCGTCAGTCGCCCGCGAGGTTCTCCCGTACCTGACCGGCGGAGCCGCTTTCGCCGCGCGCGATACGCAAAGCGGCAGTGACGTCGTGGCCCTGCTCACCATCCGCGACACCCAGGCGGTCGGGGAAATTCTCACGCGGCGGGCGGTCGCGACGGAAAAAGCGCCGGATGGTTTCGTTATCGCGTCGGTTCCGACCGACGGGCCAAAGCCGGTTTATGTCGCCGTGCTGGACAATTATTTGGTTGTCGCGCGGAGCAAGGACGCTTTGCTCCGGGTCGCCGATGTACGCGCCCACCGCGCGCCCGCTCTGTCATCGCGCGCCGACTACCGGGACGCCCGCGCCGGTTTGCCCGCCGACGCGAACGCTCTTGTTTTCGTTTCGCCCACAGCCGCCAAAAATCTGCCGTCCGGTAGCGGCGTCGGGGCGCCGTCCGCCGCTTTGAAGGGAGCCGGTTGGTTCGCGTCCAGCGTCACCCTGCGCGCGGATGGCGTTCTGATGGATGCGCGCTTGCCGTGGAAATTCCAAACCGGCCCCGTTCCGGCTGTGATGCAAACGGCGGGCGGTATTGCGCCGTTCGACACCGCCGTTCTGCGCCGCTTGCCGTCCGGCGCGATAGGCGCGTTCGCCTTGTCACAACCGGGACGCTACGCCGATGCCGCCCGCACCGGCGCCATCAGCGCGGGCGGCGACGCCGCCGCGCAAGAAACCGCACGCCGCGCGATGAACGAAAGCATGGCGGGCTTTGAGCGGACAACGGGAATGTCCGTGGATCGCGACATTCTGCCAAACCTCGGCGGCAATGTGGTCCTTGTTGCGTACCCGCGTCCCTCCGGCGCAAACAACAGCGACGGAACGCCGCCCGCCGACGGTCTGGTTATCTTCGACGACGCGCACGGGGCCGACCCCGCCGCGCTTGCCGCGAAGGTCCGCACCGCCATCGAGCGCGCAAGCGATGATCGGGCGCGCTTTATCAGGGATGGCGACACCGCAAACGGCGCGACCATCTGGCGGCTTACCGAAGGCGAGCCGGAAAAAGGGCTTGTTATCGGTGACGCCCGAAATGGCGGCGTCAGCGTCCGCTTCAACGAGAACGGCTTGCGTGTCGCGCCGGTGGGGAACAACGCCCCGCACGGCAGTCTGCGCGTGGACGACCGGGGCGTGTCGCTCACCGGCGACGCGGGAACCGTGACCGTGAACCAAAACGGGGGCGGCATAGTTCCCGCGCCGGGCCTCTTATCCGCATCGGCGGCGCAAACCAGCGGCGGCAATGATGTTCTTCAAATCGTGGAGAAAACCGCGCACGGCTCGGGCCGCGCCGTGATGTTCGCCGAGGTGGGAAAAAGCGTTCTTGTCGCCTCATCGCCCGCCCTGCTTGCCCGCGCGGTCGAAGCGTATCGGAGCAATAGCGGGGCGCCGTCGCTTGCGGGTGACCGCCTCACGCCCGGCGCGCAAATGGCCTTCCTCGTCAGCCCCGCCGCCGTACGGAACGCGTTCGCGCCGCTCTGGAAGAACGCCTCCCAAAGCGTCAATGGCAAAACGTGGACGCCGGACGACGTCTTCGCCCTGTTAGGCGCGAACCAGACAAGCGCCGCCCCGGTCGCCGTATCCGCCCGCTACGATGGCGGCGTGTTGCGCGCGTCTGCGTTCGTTCCCGTGGACTATGAGAAAGCGGTCGCGCTGGCGTCGGCGCGGAAGTAAGCAAAGGGGAAGCGGTTTTGTTCAACCGCGTCCCTTTGGGGTAGAGAAAAGGAATGCAAGAACAACCGAAACTTGATTGGGTCAACCTTCCGCCAAACGCGGTCGTGGAATCGTTATGGGATTGTTTGCACGACGGCGATCTGCTCGCGGTCCGCGCCGATTTGCTGGTGCGGACCGTGACGCTGGAGATAGATGTAGCCCACGTCCGCGATTTTCACAAAATCGGCGACGACACCCATTTTCTGGTCACCCTTCACGATGTCCAATCGGTACGGGCCGCTACGTTTGCTGTATGGCCCGGCCCCCGCCCTGATACCAGTGGTAAATCACGTGAAGAAGAAAGCCGCCTGATAAACGAGTATCAGGCAAAGTGGCGCGAAGAATCCGTCGGCTGGAACGATTTCATGGCGCTCTTTCCCGCGAACAAGTTCGATATTTCCAATGCGGAGATTGTACGCGGGGAGAGCGGCGTCGCTATGCAGATCGGCGGCATGGTTGATGGCGACGATATTGCCGATCAATTCTTCACCATCTTCCTGCGGGCGGAGGCGGTCTCCCTTCAGCAAAGCGACGGCGTTTCGCTAACCGTTGAACAACTGATAAAGTTGGGCGAGGACTATTGGAACGCTTGGAGCGCAAGAGCGACGGAAAGGCAGAATGAAACAGGCTGAGGACAAAACGGCTTTCAACTTTTCTGTTTATCCGCAACCCCTAAAACAGTAACACGTGCGGGCAAAGACAACCGGATGTGTTTCGATGTACACTTACCGTAATCTTGTCCGAAGGAGACAAAAACGCCGATGCTGACCGATGACCAGAAAGCGTTTTATGAGGAAAACGGGTACCTTCTCGTCCCCAACCTGCTTACCGCCGATGAGGCCGCAACCCTGCGCGCCGAAGTCCATGATGTGATCGAACGCCTGTCCGCGCTCCGAAGTATGGAGTCCACGTGGGGAAGCGCGAAAGACATCGCCGGGGGAGTGGCGACCCAACTGCTTCACTGCCATGATGTGCAGTTCCAATCCGCCGCCGTCACGCGCTTGCTCGCGAACGAGCGTTTAGCGGGCGTCGCGCGGGACATCATCGGGCCGAACGTCCAACTGCATCACACCAAAGCGTTCATCAAGCCGCCCGAGAAAGGGTCGCCGTTCCCGATGCATCAGGACGCGCCGTTTTTCCCGCATGACAACCATTCCATGATCGCCGCGATTATCCACTTCGACGATGCCTCGCTCGAAAAGGGTTGCGTGCGCGTGGTTCCCGGCTCGCATAAAAACGGTGTCCTGCCGCACATCCCCGACGGCGCATGGCATCTCGACCCCGCCGAGTACCCGGTCGCCGACGCGCTCCCCGTTCCCGCCAAAGCGGGCGATGCGCTGTTTTTCTCCTACCTGACTATCCACGGCTCCGGCGTCAATACCAGCGACGAGGCCCGAACCACGATCCTCGTCCAGATGCGCGATCCCGCCGACCCGCCAACCATCCGCACCCACGAATCGCGCGGTCAAGGCATGATGCTCGCTGGCTTCGACCCGACCTGCGCGACGGTTAAGCCCGCGAGCGAAACCAGCGACAGCGCCAGCCTGTCCCAACAACCCGCCGTGACGATGGGCGGTTAAAACGAGCCATGTTGGCATTAGTCGGTCCCTTGTCGAAGTGGGGCGCAAGGGCGTCGGTACAGGCGGTCTAAGTCTAAACCCAGCGTTTGACCCTGTAGGGGACGACGCCCGCATAGCGAACGACCGTAACACGTACCAGACCGAGCAAATGAACCACAAGCCAGAGAGCAATGGCTACGGTAAAACAGGCCAACCGTCCTCAGTCCAATTGAGGGGAAGGATGCCCAGGGTAGGCGCGCCGTTACGGTCGCCGTCGTAGAAGTGGCAGGATAGGTAGTCCTTTTTGCCTTCGGAGAAAATCCCTGCGTGACCGGGGCCGATAAACGCGCCTTTGTTCGGGGCGCTTGCGAGAAGCGGACTGCCGCCGCCTTTCAGAAGATCACGCCCGTCGCGGTCGCGAAAGGGACCGGTAGGTCGTTCACTGCGGCCTACTCGTATTTCGTACGTGCTGTTCACGCCGCGACAGCAGTTTCCCCAATTGACAAACAGGTACCACCAGCGACCGTTTTGATGTAGGCAGGCGGCCTCGATGGTTTCGTTCCATGCCAGCGCAACGGGCGGGTTGGGGGCGGCCCGCGCCGCAATCGCCGCCGCGCTTCGGTAACGCCCGCCCGATTGGGAATCAAGTCGAACCACTTTGATACCGCTTCAAAACGAGCCGAACGCGAGCCACAGGTCGCCGGTGCGCCCATCTTGGCGAACGCTCGGGTCAATCGCATTGTAATCGTTGGTTTCGCGCGTTTGGATAACAATGCCGTCATCCGTCCAGCGGTACGCCGGGTCAGCGGGATCAAGAGTGGGACTTGCGGCAATGCCGATGGCGGACGTTCGCTTGCCCCAGGCGGAAACCGAGTAGTATAGCAGGTACCGCTTGCCGACTTTGATAACATCAGGCGCCCAGCAAACGCCGTCGAAGGCGGGAACGACCGAGCCATTGGCCCACCATGCCGGGCGCTCCGTGTCCGCCGGAAAAACGCTCGGGCCGCGCTCTCATTTTACGAGGTCGCGCGACCGCCACGACGTGACGCCCTGCCCGGTCGCGAAAACGTAGTAGAACGCGCCGCACCGAATTATTGTGGACGGATCATGGACGCGCGCGTTTCGTCGAACTTTTGCAACGTCGCCAGAGAAGGCGGCGGGAGCGGTGTTGACATTCGATTTTTGGAACGGCGCGGAGGGCATAACGACGTATTCGGGTTTGTGATAGGGAGTTCCTTTTTTAACCACCGTTCTTTCCTTTTCATAAAGGAGTAGAGTGTCCGTATGATGAATTAACGGTAAAGCAGATTGTTATACAAAGAAATTTCGACCTGACTACGGATTTGAAAGATTGGGGAGAGCGTACTCCGTTCACCGACGATGAAGAACATTTCGAGACTTATGCAATGGCGAGCGAAGCGGCGCGCCAATTTTGTAGCCCTTGTTTTCGGGTTCTTGGCCTTGCTGTCGTACTCGGCGCGGACAGCGAACGCGGACGCGACCGAAACCCTGTTTTTGTCCGGGACCGACAAAGACCACACGGTTGACTGGCGGTTTTTCTGCGCGAGCGGGCGCAACAGCGGGAAATGGACGACCATCCCCGTGCCATCGAACTGGGAAACCAAAGGGTTCGGAACGTACACTCACGGCTTCAATGCCGCCCCCAACGAAAAAGGGATGTACCAGTTTTCGTTCACGCCCCCGGCGCGCGCCGAAAACAAAAACGTGATGCTTGTTTTTGAAGGCGCGATGACCGACGCCGAGGTGAAGGTGAACGGCGTTTCGGCGGGGCCGATCCATCAGGGCGGCTTCTATCGCTTCCAATACGATGTCACCCGTTTGCTCCGGTACGGCAAGCCGAACCTGCTCGAAGTGACTGTCAGCAAAGACTCCGCCGATGTGTCTGTGAACCGGGCGGAGCGTCAGGGCGATTACTGGGCGCTCGGCGGCATCTACCGACCGGTTTATCTGGAAATCCGTCCCGCCGAGTCCGTGGAGCGAACCGCCGTCAATGCCGGGGCCGACGGCGCGTTCGCCGCCGATATTTATCTCAAAGGCGTTACAACAGCCGACACCCTCACCGCGCAGATCAAGCGGCTGAACGGCGCGAATGTCGGAGCGCCGTTTTCGGCCCGTATCACCGCCGGACAAAGCAAGCAAACCCTCGCCACGAAAATCGCCAATCCGCAGTTATGGACGGCGGAAACGCCGAACCTGTATCAGGTCGAGGTGCGCTTGCTCCGAGGCAAACGGGAAATTCATCGAATCACGCAGCGGTTCGGGTTCCGAACGGTTGAGGTGCGCGCGGGTGACGGCATCTATGTCAACGGGAAAAAGGTGATGCTAAAAGGCGCGCCCCGGCACAGTTTCTGGCCGGATTCGGGCCGCACGACCAGCCCCGCTATCAGCCGCGACGATGTTCTTTTGATGAAGCAAATGAACATGAACGCGGTTCTGACCGCGCATTACCCGTCCGACTCCCATTTCCTTGACTACTGCGACTCGCTCGGCTTGTACGTTCTGGACGAACTTGCGGGTTGGCAGAAAAAATACGACACCGCAGTTGGCGCGAAATTGCTACAAGAAATGGTGACATTCGATGTCAACCACCCATCCGTGGTTCTCTGGTGCAACGCCAACGAGGGCGGCTGGAACACCGAACTGGACGACGATTTCGCGTTGTACGACCCGCAAAAGCGCGCGGTTCTGCACCCATGGGCTATGATGGGCGGGGTGCAAACCGACCACTACGAAAACTACGAAAGCACACGTCGGTACCTGAACGGCGCAAAAGGCAAGAATATCTTCATGCCGACCGAATTTTTGCACGCGCTGTACGATGGCGGCGCGGGCGCGGGCTTGAACGATTATTGGAGCCTGATGCAAAACAGCCCGCTTTCCGGCGGGGGCTTTATCTGGGCGTTGACTGACGAAGGGCTGGTTCGGCAGGACCAGAACGGCGCGATAGATGTCGCGGGAAACAACTACCCGGACGGTATTGTCGGTCCGTACCGCGAGAAAGAAGGCAGTTTCTATGCGATCAAGGAAATCTGGTCGCCCCTCCAACTCGCCAACCGCGCCTCGCTTACCGCCGGTTTGCCCGCGAACTTTTCCGGCGACATCGGCCTTGCCAATCATTTTTCGTTTATCAACACGAGTAACTGCCGCTTCGCCTGGACGCTTGCCAAATATCCCGGCCCGTTTGCGGCGCAGGCGGGGCATTCCGTGATGGCGCGCGGAACGGCGGCAAGTCCCGTAATTGCGCCGAACGCAAGCGGGGCGCTTCGCCTGCGCCTTCCCTCGAACTGGCGCGACGCGGACGCTCTGACGCTTGTTGCAACCGACCCCGCCGGGCGGGAAATTGATACGTGGGTGTGGCCGATAAAAAAGGCCGTTGACTTTCAAAGCCGTATTATAACAAGCGCGCCAAGCGGCGGCGCGGGCGCGGCGACAACCGCAACGGAGAACGCCGACAGCGTCACGATGACCGCAAACGGAACCGAGGTCACGATCAGCAAGACTACAGGGCGTTTGGCGGGCGTTCGGCGTAACGGCGCGGTTATCGGCTTTGAAAATGGTCCCGCGCTCGCGCTCGCCTCCGGCGGCACGGCGACGCTGACAGGCGTGACGCACATGCAGGACGGAGCCGCCCATGTCGCGGAGGCGAACTACACAGGCGACTTGTCCTTTGTCCGCTGGCGCCTGATGCCGAACGGCTGGTTGCAACTGAATTACCGCTACAACGCGACCGGGCCGCAGGATTTCATGGGCGTGTCGTTCGATTACGCTGAAAAACAAGTCACCGGCGTCAAATGGTTGGGTCAGGGGCCGTACCGTGTGTGGAAAAACCGGATGCGCGGCATGACAACCGATGTGTGGTCAAAAGCGTACAACGACACCGCGACCGGGGCGGATGGTTGGAAGTACCCGGAGTTCAAAGGCTACTACGCCAACATGAACTGGGCGCAATTGCAAACCGCCGAGGGCAAAATCACCGTTGTCACGCCCGATGAGAATTTGTTCCTGCGGTTGTACACGCCGCGCAACGGACCGGACCCGCGCTTTACAGCGGCGGCGTTCCCATCCGGCGATATTTCGTTTTTGGACGGTATCGCGCCGATCGGAAACAAGTTCACCAAAGCGAGCGACACCGGCCCGGAAGGCGCTCCCAATACCGGGGCAGGGAACTACAAACACACGATTTATCTGCACTTCGGCGACCTCGCCGCCGCTAAAACCGCGCCCTGACGCGCCGTTCGCGAGCGTTTTGACTTATGTCGCTTATTGCTACGATGGAGTTGTGCGTCCGCGTGCGCCGCGCCATCGCTTGATTTGTTGCAGGTGATGCCGCCTACTAAGGAAAGGTTTATCCGAATGAGAATCCAACAATTGCGTTGGTTCGCCGCCGCCGCACCGGTTGCGGCGCTGGGACTTGTCGCCATCGGCGCAAACATCAACGCGCCCGGCGCGCAAGCGCAAGCGCCCGCTCCGCCCGCGCCCTCATCACAAGCCCCCATCGCGCCGTATGTTTGGAAGGGTGTCAAGGTCGGGGGCGGGGGCTTTATTCCGGGCATCGTTTTTAGCCGGGTTGAGCGCGGGCTTGCGTATCTTCGCTCAGACATGGGCGGGGCGTACCGCTGGGACGACAAGCAAAAAACGTGGATTCCGATGCACGACAATT
>CAXUMS010000004.1:22552-41756 GCA_964252165.1 uncultured Armatimonadaceae bacterium | reverse complement strand
AATTTCAGCGAATCAAGCTACTTCGGGACCGAAAGCATCGCGCCGGACCCGGTTGACGCGAACGTGGTTTATATCGCGGCGGGAATGTACCGAAGCGACCCGGCGGCGATTCTGCGCTCGCGCGACAAAGGCAAAACATGGCAGGCGTTCCCGGTTTCGTTCCGTATGGGCGGCAACGACGACGGGCGCGGTTTGGGCGAGCGTCTGGCGGTTGACCCGAACAACACCCGCATTTTGTATTTCGGTTCGCGCAACGATGGTCTGATGCGAAGCGCGGACGCGGGCGAAACGTGGCAAAAAGTCGCCGGTTTCCCGCTCGCCGGGCGCGGTTTGCCTACTCGCGGGCCGGGCAATGGCGGCCTGAGTTTCGTTGTCTTCGATAGGGCAATCGTACGGCGCGGAAACGACACCAAAACCCTCTTTGTCGCGTCCGCCGATCCCGGCCCGCAACATCTTTTCCGAAGCGATGATGCGGGCGCGACCTGGAAGCCTGTCGCGGGTGGACCGAAGGCCGAGTTTTTGCCCGCGAAGGCCGCGATGGACACGAAGGGCGTTTTGTACATCACGTACAGCAACGGTATCGGCCCGAACGGCGTCACCGACGGCGCGGTAATGAAACTCGACACCCATACCGGCGTTTGGACCGACATCACGCCGGATAAACGCCCGGACAGGCCGAGCGGCGGCTACATGGGCATCAGTCTCGACCGTCAGCATCCCGGCACGCTTGGCGTTACCACGATGAACCGCTGGGGGCCGGTGGACACGGTTTGGCGCTCAACCGACGGCGGTCAAACGTGGGCGGATATTGTGGGCAAAAGCGAGCGCGATGTTAGCGACACGCCGTTCCTGAAGTTCGGCGGCGACGAAGCCAAACTTGGCTGGTGGATGTCCGCCTTCGCGATTGATCCGTTCGATTCCGACTTCGCGACGTACGCGACCGGCGCGACCATTTTTGCAACACGCCGCTTTTCCGATGTCAATAAAGGCCAAACGACCCAATGGTTCCCGTGGGTGAATGGTATCGAGCAAACCGCGATTATCACCCTGCTCAGTCCGTCCGCCGGGGCGCATCTCATCAGCGGCTTCGGAGATATTGGCGGCTTTGTCCACGATGATCTGACCAAATCGCCGCCGCAGGGGATGTTCAAAAACCCGGTTTTTGGCAACACGAACACGCTCTACTACGCCGCAACTCAGCCCAACGTGATTGTTCGTAGCGGGCGGGCCGGTAACGGGCAAGCGCCGATGGCGTACTCGGAGAACGGCGGCCACGATTGGCAGCCTACAACGCTTCCCGCCCCGACCGCGCCCCCCGCCGCGCCGCCTGCGGGAACGCCCGCTCGAAACCGCAACAATAACGCGACCCCGGCCCTGATCACGTCGGCGGACGGGAAGACGTTTATGACGATGACCGCGCCGCCGCAAATCACGCGGGACCGAGGCAAAACGTGGACGCCGGTTCGAGGTTTGCCCGAAGGGGGACGCCCGGTCGCCGACCGCGCGAACCCGGCGAAGTTCTACGCATTGAACTTCCGCAACGGCGCGTTTTACGTAAGCAATGACGGCGGCGCGACGTTCACGGCATCGCCCACAGCCGGTCTGCCCACCGACATCAGCCGCGATCAGCCGACATGGAGCGAGGCGGCCTGGCCGATGCACACGGTAGATGGCAAAGAAGGCGACCTCTGGTTCGTCAGCGCGCAAGGACTTTTTCACAGCGACAACGGCGGTAAATCGTTCACCAAATCTCCCTCCGCCCTGCGCGTCGAGGCGCTTTCCTTCGGCAAAGCGCCGGAAGGCCGCAACTACCCGGCCCTGCTCGCCATCGGGCGGCAAGGCGAAACGCGCGCGATCTGGCGCTCGGACGACCGGGGCGCGACCTGGCTACGCATCAACGATGAACGCCACCAATGGGGCAACCGCTTCCGCTGTATCGCCGCCGACCCCCAGCTCTTCGGGCGCGTCTACATCGGCACCGACGGTCGTGGCATCCTCTACGGCGAACCCGCCCCCACACGCCGCTAACGTCATTTGTTGTTTGTCTTGGCGATGCCGTCTACTTAGCGTGGGTCTAAATCGCTCAAGCCGCGCGGCTCCCGCTCAAAGCCGCAGGCGGCTCCAACCACGCGTTGGATCGGTTGTTTCTTTTGGCGACAGGTTTATCTTGTCAACCGCAGAGCGGTTGACAAGATAAACCTGTCGCAATAATAAAACACACGGTCAAGCGTTAGGCTTGAGCCGCCCGCGGCTTTGAGCGGGAGCCGCGCGGCTTGAGCGATTTAGACCTACGCTAAGTAGACGGCATCGCCAAGACAAAACCGAGAGGTTTTTTGTATAGTATCGAAGGATGGGGGCGGGGCGTTACCGGTGGGTTATTTGCGCTCTGTTGTTTTTCGCCACCACGATTAACTATGTAGACCGGCAGGCGCTGGGGATTGTCGCGCCGGGCTTGCAGAACGGTCCCGCGCTGTTTACTCCCGCTATGATTGCGGACCCCATTGCGCTCGCGGACGGGTTGCGGAGCGGGGATACGGCCGCGCGCCGCGCGCTTCGGGAGCGGCTTTCTCCTACGACTCTTGACGCCCTTTCGCGGCCTCAAAAAGAGATCAAGCCGTTGGAATCGGCGATAATCGCCGATTTGAACCACGTTGCGCAGGGACCGGCGATCTACGACTCTGCCATATTTAACAACCCCGGCTATTCGAGTCATCTGCAAAGTCAAATCGCGAAGTTCGGCAAAAAACCGTTCAAGGGCAAGGAGGTCAAAGGGCAAGGAGGTCACCCGCTTCAATAACTGGCTGATCGAGGAATCGTTTCCCGGCGCGATCACGACCAGTATGCGCTGGAGCGACGCGCAGTACGGGTATATCAATTCGGCTTTCAGCGCCGCCTACGCGCTCGGAATGCTCGTTATCGGCGCGCTTCTGGATCGCTTTGGCGTTCGCGCGGGGTACGCCATCGCGCTCACCGTGTGGAGTTTGGCGGCGATGGGGCATTCGTTCGCCGGGTCTGCGTTTAGTTTCGGCGTCGCGCGCTTTATGCTCGGCCTGGGCGAGGCGGCGAACTTCCCCGCCGCCATCAAAACGGTCGCCGAATGGTTTCCGCGCCGGGAACGCGCGCTCACGACCGGCATATTCAACTCCGGCTCCAATATCGGCGCCATTCTGGCCCCGCTCGCCGTGCCGGTGATCGCCATCAATTTCGGCTGGCAGGCCGCCTTTGTCTTTACCAGCCTGATCGTGTTATTGTGGCCCGCCTTCTGGTTGCCGATTTATCGTCGCCCGGAAGAGCATCCGCGCGTGTCGTCCGAGGAATTGGCGTATATACGGAGCGACCCGGCGGATCCGGTTGAAAAAATGCCGTGGCGGCGTTTGCTCGGGTATCGGCAAACCTGGGCGATTATTATCGGGCGCGCCTTGACCGAAATTCCGTGGTGGTTTTATCTTTTCTGGGGCGCCAAATTCCTCGACACGCAGTTCGGCGTCAGCCTCAAAACGGTAGGGCTACCGCTTATCGTAATCTATGTGGTCGCGGATTTCGGCAGTATCGGCGGCGGTTGGCTATCATCGAACTTGATCAAGCGCGGTTGGAGCGTGAACGCCGCCCGAAAAGTCGCCCTGCTTGTATGCGCCCTCTGCGTGGTCCTGGTGACCTGGGCTACGCACAGCGCAAATCTTTGGGTTGCGGTGGGCCTGATCGCGCTTGCGGCGGCGGCGCATCAAGGCTGGTCGGCGAACTTCTTCACCCTCGCATCGGATATGTTCCCGCGCCGCGCGGTCGGGTCTATCGTGGGCATTGGCGGCATGGTGGGCGCGCTCGCCAATATGCTGGGACAAGCGGCAATCGGCAATATACTGGAGCGCAACGGCGGTAACTACGGCCCGCTGTTTCTGGTGTGCGGCGGGGCGTATCTCGCGGCCCTCGCGGTCGTGCATCTGATGGTTCCGCGCCTGACCCCCACGAATATGGGAGGAACCAGCGGCGCAGGCTCGCCATCGCTTGACAGTCCGACGAACCAAATCGCTAAGCCAAAAAGCGCAACCTGAACGTGGTCTACGGCGTGTTGTCGTCCGCGTTTATTTCGGTTGCATGGAGGCGCGCGAGCGTGTCGGCGAGCGAGCAAACGCCGGTTGTCGCGCCATACGCTTCGACGCAACACGCGCCCACGGCGTTCGCAAACCGTGCGGTTTCGGATAGCGGCCAATCGTGCAACAGGCCGGTGAGGAAGCCTGCGGACCAGGCATCGCCCGCGCCGAGCGAATCCACGGCGCGAACGTTCGCAAGAACGGGAACGTGGAACGGCGCGGCGTCATGGGGCGCGACAAAGCAACCCGCCGCGCCCTGCTTCACGGCGACATTTCGCGCGCCGCCGTCTTTGAAGCGGGCGACCTGTTGTTCCACCTCCCGCTCGCCGGTGAGAAGATAAGCCTCGTCGTAGGACGGGATCGCCCAGTCGAGATAAGGAAGGGCGGGCGCAATCCCGGCCCAACCCAAAGAGCGCGGGTTCATCACTGTGTCGAGGGTGGTAATCATGCCGCGCTGTTTCGCGTCGGCAAGAACGCGCGCGACGCCGTCGCCTTCAAGGGCGGGCATGAGTTGCAGTCCGGCGATATGGAAAATTCGCGCGCCGCGTGTAAACTCCCACAAAACATCGGAAGACGTTATGCGGGCGTTCGCGCCGATGACATGAAGAAACGAGCGCTCGGCGTCGCCGTGGACGGTTACCATTGTCGCGGCCGTCGCCGCGCTCGCATCACGCACAATACCGGAAACCTCCGCCCCGGTTTGGGCGAGCGCGCCGATGATAAAATCCCCGAAACTATCGGTCCCAACCTTGCCCAGGATGCCGACCGACACGCCCAGTTTGGCGAGCGAAGCGCCCGTATTCGCCGCGCATCCGCCCGTGTGCAATTCGATACGGTCAATCAGCGCAAGCGTTCCTCGGTCCGGCAGGGCGTCAATCGTCGCCCCAACCGTATCCGCCACTAAAAGTCCAAAACAAGCAATATCGGGCATTGGTTTTTGAGTAGCCAGAAAGTTGATAGCCATATGGCAAGAAAGTCAGAACCTGACGGCGAGCGATAGGCTCTGTGTCGCCCGTCAGGTTCTGACTTTCCCGCTTCCTCGCTATCAACTTCCTTGCTTGTCTCCTACGGTAGGATTGGGGGCGGGGTGGAGCCGTTTGGCGTGAAGGGGCTGCGAGTCATCAAAATGGCGTCCACGGAAGTGGCGGCGCTTGCAGTTTGCATTTCGATGGTGTGGACGCCCTGGGATAGTGTCGCGGTCCCCAGGCGAAACCAAATCAGGCCGTTGTTCGCATACGGACTGCCGGTTGGCGTGGGCGAGGCGGCGTCATCGAGGAGCGGTTGCCCGTCCAACCGGAACGACAAATCCGCTCGGGGCGAGGCGGCGACCCAAATCTGATAAACGCCCGGATCGCCGACGCTGATACCGTAGGAGGCGGTAGGAAGATCATGACCGGCTAAACGCTCGCTGGTGGCAAGAACGCGCCCGCCGCTCGCTCCGGGCGTGAACGGGGCCTCGTCGAATGTCGTCGATTGCGCGGATTCCGCTTCTATCCAAAAGTAAGGGCGAAGCAGGGAGCGCAACTTGTCAATTTCGCTTTGCAGTTGACCAAGCGTCGTCCACGGGCTTTCTTCGCGGTACTGCTTGATGAGTATTTGTACCGTTTGATCGGAAAGCGACGCGTTCATCATGTTGCGCTTCCGGGCTTCCGCGATAAGTTTTTTGGCTTCTTTCGCCGATTCATCGAAAGCGTCGAGCGGAATGGGAAGGCCGGGGAAGTTAATCAATCGGACCGGATCCGGGCCGACCGTGATGGTGAGGACGCCCTTTTTCACCTCGCCGTTCGCGTTCGCGCTCCAGGCAAGGCGTGGGGCGTTCGGCAGGCTTGCTTGCTTTGGTATTTTCAGTCGAACCGGGCGCGGCGGGCCATCGGGTTTCCACAGGTAATAGATCGGCGTTCCATCCGGCTCGCTCATGCCGTACGCTTGACCGGACGCCCCGAAATTATAGTACGTTGCGGGCCGATCCGTGGGTAGCCACCAACCGCCGCCCATCAGCGGGCGCGGGGTGAGGAAGCCGATACTTCGGGGGTAAAACACCGCGACCGGCGGGGCCGCCGAGGGCGCATTGGGGGAGGTGAATAGCCCCGCCACATCCAGCGTATGGGCGTAATCGGCGAGCCAGCCTAACTGCTCGGGCGCATCGGACAGATCGTTGTTCGCGCGGGCGGCGTCGGCGACGCGAACGCCGTTCACGAAAAAGCCGCGCGCGCCGATGTCGCGAAGCCAGTCCAAATCGGAATGCATCGCCACGCGCGAAGCGTACCCTTTGGCGGGCTTGCCAGTCGCCTTATCCGATGTCGCCGTGACAGGAAGCCATATCGTCTTTGGCGCATCGGCGGCCTGTGCGTAAATGTAGCTTGCGGTTTGCAGAGCGAGTTCGTCGCCGCGTCCGTACGCATCTATTCCGAATCCGTCAAAACCCCGCCCGGCGGGGAGGTTTGCGAACAACGGCGAATAACCGTGCGTTCGGTACACCACGGGCGCATCGGCCACCTCGCGCTTGAGAAGAGTGGCAAGGTCGTTCATGTAGCCCTTAACCGTATCCAGTTTGAAGGCGTTTAGGTCGCCCCAGAACGCTGAGCTGCGGGAGTTCGCGCGGTGTTGCACGCCGGTTTTCTTGGCGTAAAACGCCTCGATACCTTTGCCGCCGTTCCAAAGCGGAAGCAATCTTGCGGCTTCATCAAAGGTTTTCACGCCGCGCTCGGTAATGCTCCACGAGGTTTGAAGCGCGTCCACGGTCCGGTACTTGCGCGTCAGCCAGGTCGCCCATTCTCCCGCGAACTCGCGGCTCGACGGAACCGCCCGCTCCCACTCCTCGGTCCACGCAAGCGACGACGGCAGGGGATCCACGAAGAATCGAAATCCCCTGCCCAGTTTCACCTTGCCCCACAACGCGATCAGGCTGTCGCGGTAGCCGTCGAAGCCTTCCCAAAGGTTGGGGATGCCCATTGCGCCGCCGCTGAAATAAATCCGCTCGGGAACCAAAAACACGACATTCTGACCGGCACGAGGCGCGACGGTAACACGCGCGCCATCGCCCGTAATTTGCGCGTCGCCGGTCCCGAGCGTTTCCGAATTGGTTTGGCTGACCAGGAAATAGAGCGCCGAACCCAAATCGGAAATGGCGAAGCGCAGGTCGCCGCCGTCCTCCGGCGCGATGTGCCGGAATGCGCCGGGCCGAATGATATGGGCGATAAGCGGCTCACGCGGTCCATCGTTAAGGGAAACGCCGTACGTAAAACCTTGTTTCTCCAGATAATCTATCAATCGCTGAATATTGGCGGGCTTGACGCCGGTAATGCCGCCGCGCGCGGGCTGAACATAAATATCCGTTACGCCTTTCGCCTTGATCGCGTCCAGCGCGGCGCAGTCGCTTTCAAAATCCGCATCGGTCGCGCCAGGCGTCCACGATTTGGCTTGAAACGAGCCGCCCACCGGGATAAACGGCTTGCCGTCCCAGATAAGCGTATGCGCGCCGTTCACGCTCCACGCGTGCTTTTTGCCGTCGCCATCCGTGTAGATTCCCTCGGACGAAGCGGTTGCGGCGTGAACCGTCGCGGGTGCGGAAAGCAGGGCGGACGCGGCGGCGAAAACAGCGACGAACGAGGCAAGGGTGCGAAAAGGCATAAAAAGTATTTCCAACAAAAACAAACACTAAAAACTCAAGAACGACGCTTAAGCGTTCGTATAAGCGTTCGTACTCGGCGCGGCGGATACAGCGATGCCCAGAAGCGACAAGGCGTTTGCGAGCGTAGTTTGCACGGCGGCGCAGACGAACAAAGGCGCATCGCCGCCGTGCGCGCAAAGATCGTCGAACAAATCCGCGACTTCCACAACGTAGCGCGCGATGCGATGCGGCGCGAACTGTGTCGCGGCTTGTTCGACCTCGTCGGGAAAATCGCGCAAGCGCGCGGCGAGCGATTCACCGGCAGGCGTGACGCTATTCGTAGCGACGTTTCCGTTGGACGGCGGCGACGCTTCCGCGCGTTGCGCCGCGCGGGCGAGGGTGGCGCGAACGCGGTATAGCGGGTTTGCCTTATCGTTTCCGCGGGCGAGGTCGAGGTCGAAATCAAGCGGCGCATCGGGCGCGTTTTGGAGCAGAATAAAGCGAACGGCGTCTCGGCCCGCCTCGCGCGTCAGTTCGTCCAGTGTGACGCCGCTCCCGCCGCCCCACTCCTTTACCTCGGCGCCTTCCTGAACCACGCGAACCGGATGACACAGAACGATATGAAGGCTTGCCGGATCGAAGCCCATCGCGGCCAAACCCGCTTTGGTTCGCCCCACATAGCCGCTATGGTCGGTTCCCCACACGTTGACCAGCCGGGAAAACCCGCGTTCAAATTTGTTGTGATGGTATGCCAAATCGCCCAGTAGGTACGTCGCCGCGCCGGTCGCGCGCAAGAGAACGCGGTCGTTGTCATCGCCGAACGCGGACGAGCGAAGCCAAAGCGCGCCGCCCGCCTCGTACGCATTGCCGCTCGCCCGCAGTTTTTCCAGAACGTCGGCTACCGCGCCGGTTCGGTGAAGTTCGCTTTCGGAAAACCACGTATCGTACGAAACGCCAAGATCCGCAAGCGCGGTTTGCTGGCGGGCGAGCATCGCCTCCCGGGATAGTTTCTCCAAAACCGAAAGCGCGTCTGTCTCGGGAAGCGTTTTGTAGCGGTCGCCGTGCGCGGCGGCGATAGCGCGGGCGATGTCGCTGACGTACTCGGCGAAGTAACCATCTTCCGGCAAAGCGGCGTTCGCGTCGCCGTTCAACTGACGGTACCGCGCCCACACTGACCGGGCGAACAGCGTCATCTGCGCGCTGCTGGTCGCATCATTGACATAAAACTCGCGGCGCACCTCGTGACCGCTGAACGCGTACAAGCGGGCGAGCGTATCGCCGACTACGCCGCCCCGACCGTGCGCGACCGACAGCGGCCCGTTCGGGTTGGCGGACACGTACTCGAACAAAATGGGCGCGCCCGCGCCTCGCGCCGACTTGCCGTACGCCTCGCCTTGATCGGCGATGCTTTGCAGGCCCGCCATAAATGCTCCGGGACTCGGATACGTTGATTCTTGACGAAAAGGGGTGACAAGCATAGTTGTGAAAAGCGGCGTTGCGTCAGTTGAGTTAAAAAAGCGTGATGGTTCCGATTAAACGTTCGATAGCGGCTTTGAAGCCGGGAAGCAAAAACGCCAACATCCACAGCAAGCCCGAGCCAAACGCAAATCCCAGAAAAATCTGCGCGAACCCCATGCGCCAGAGCCGCGTTAGGGGGCGTGCGGACGCGAACGGGGCTTGACCATGTCGGTCTAAAAGTTCCTGGGCGGCGCGGATACCGCTTTCGATTTGGGCGTCGGTTGCGGGGCGCGTGGTGACGTGTTGCTGAAGCCACGCGCCGACGCTCCGCCAGTAGGCGAGCGCGACCATGCCGGACAGGGCGTACGCGCCCTCGTGGAGAAACGGCTGAAGCGTCATGCCGCCCACCATCAAAATGGACGCCCCAGCGACAAGATTGGTGCCGCAACGCGGATGAACGCGCGGCATCGCCCGCACGTTTTCCGCGAGTAGCGGCTCGGACCGCTCCAATGCGTGGACGACCTGATGCTCGGCGGCGTGAAAACCCGCAACCGACGAAAAGCGCAAAAGCAGTAAAAACAACCCGGTTTGCGCCAAGTAGGGGATTAGCAATTCCAGCGCGGACTGTACGGGAACCGGCAACGCCTGGGCGACACGGGCGATTGCGGGAATGGTTTCGAGTTGCGCCCCGATGAACGCCTGCGCGATAGTGCTGATGATGACCACGCTGAACATGACAAAGCCGGTTAGCGCGAGGGCGCCGGTTCCCGCGCCGCCGGAAACGCGTCCTGTGGTCAGGTACACACCCATCGGCGTCGCCATACCGCCCACGGTCGGCGGACGAAACGGGCGCACCAGATCGCGCACCAGATCTCCGCGACCCGCCATGCCGAGCAGAAAGCCGTGCGCATCCACGACCGGAAGCGTGTCGGCTTGCGTTTCGTCCATGCGGCGGGCGGCATCGGAGGCGCGCTCATGCACGAAAACAACGGCCTGCGGCGGCGTCATAATCTCGGACACGGGCGTTTGGCGGATAGCATCGCGCGCCGGTGCGCTCGGCGCGCTTAGCAAAAGCGCTACCAGATGGGCCTCGGTGACCACGCCCAGCAAGAAGCCGGGCGGGCTGTCGCTTGCGCCCGGTCCGTACTCGCCGCCCGCGACAACGGCGACCATGCGGTGCGGTGGACCGGAGCGCAGAATCTCGGCGACAACGCCCACGCGCGTGTCCGGTCCGACCGCGCGCGCCGCGCGGGCGATGTCGCGCACAAAAGGATTGAGTTGGGCGTCCTGAAGCGGCGCCTCGTTGTTCTCGGACGGCTGGGGACGATGGGAAACGATGGCGTTACTGACGGGGCTTGTGGGAATGGTGGTCACGTGCTATACTATATGTCGCGCCCGGCGAACGCCGGGCTTTGTTTTGTTTTTGAAGGCGAGGAGGCGAGGCATCCGTCTGCGCCCGTTTTTAGCAATACGTTTTAAATCATCGCGGCGTTTGCGTCTTGGAAAATTTCCGAAACCAGCAGGCCGCCGCGCCAAACTCGAAAAAAGAGTAGCAGGAGTTTTATTATGAAAGTTTGCACCGTTTGCGGCAAGGGCGCAATGGCCGGTCAAAACATCCGCCATGTCCACTCCGGTCAGTGGGCCACCCGCGCCCCGCGCACCAAGCGCAAGTTCCAAGTCAACCTTCAGTCCGTCCGCACGCTTGTCGGCGGCACCAGCGCGCGGGTCAAGGTTTGCGCCAAGTGCATCAAGGGAAACAAAGTCGCCCGCGCTTTATAAGATATATCGGCTTCCCCTGAACTTTATCGCGCCTGTGGAACCGGAAGGTTCCGCAGGCGCGTTTGTTTGTGCAGGTAAATACATCCTGTGTGCGAAACAGGTATAGCAAATTATACGCCGCCGCTCGCGCAATGGCAAAGCGACACATCAAAAGTTGAGCGCCGAGTAAACACGTTTCGCTATGGCGAAATGGCAAGGTGTTGTTAGACTTGGACGAAAAACGCCCGTTGACCCAGAAATCTTCCCCTCGTTCCAACCCGCCGCGCGCGGTTCCGCCCGCGCCGCCGGATCGCAATGCGCCGGTTCCGCCCGGCACCACCCCGCGCCGCCCGGAAGCCGTGGAAAGAGAATACCGCCGCCTGGTCGAACTCGCCGCCCAGGATGACGCCGAGCGCGAACGCGGCATTACGCTATCCAAAGTGATTACCGGCGACCCCGCCAAGCCGTATATCGCGCTGACCTTCGATGACGGGCCGCACGGGCAAAGCACGGATAAATTGCTGGACCTTTTACGGCGCTTGTACGTCCCGGCGACATTTTTCGTGGTCGGGATGCAAGCCCAAAAATTCCCCCGGAATATCGCGCGCATGGCGCTGGAAGGCCACGAGGTAGGCGATCACACGTACCATCATTACCGCTTGCCGCAAATCCCGCTCGAAGAGGTTCCCGCCGAGCTAAACGCGACCCGTGACGTTCTGCTAAATATATTAGGGGAGCGAACACGCTTATTCCGTCCGCCGGGCGGAGAATACACGCTCCCCGTGTTGCAGGTTGCGGAGCGTAACGGCTACACGATGATTTTGTGGACGGACGACCCCGCCGATTTTGCGCGCGGGCGCACCCCAAAGCAGATTGAAGAGTTCGTTTTACGTGACATCACGCCGGGCGGCATTATTCTTCTTCACGATGGCGTCGCGCCCACGCTTGCCGCGCTTCCTCGCATCGTTGAAACATTGCGGGGACGCGGTTTGATCTTCGTTACGGTATCCGAACTAATCCAAAGGGGCGGCGGATTGCGCCGTGTCCGCGAAATCAAGGTTTCCCGAACCAGCGCCTCGTGACCGTCAGAAAATGTTTCATTGTCGGCGCCGTCAACTTCGCCTTTTAGTGGACAAGAATGCGCCGATTTGAGAAAAAAGTTGTTCATTTACACCATTTCTAAAAAAAAACTGAGAAAATAAAAAGAAACCGGTAAATTTACCCCTAAAAACAACGAAAATGTGTTACTAATACGTCGGGCGATTTAGATCGCCCCGTAGGCTACCGCGCCGCCTCCTTCCCGTTGTATGCGCAAAAGGCTCGGAGCCGGAATTTTTACACTTTCACGCGTCATCGTTGACGCCCCGTCAAAAAGGGAGGTACGGTTTGATACAGAAAACCCAGCGGTTTTCCATAGGTAGCGGTAACGCTAATTGCGTACAGGGATTTATGGTTTCCGCGCTCTGCGCCGTCTCTTTTGGCATTGCGGGATCCAGTGCGGCGTTTGCCGCCGATCTATCAAAACTTTCGCCTGACCTTACCGCAACAGTGCATGCGGCGCGGGTCAAGGAAGCGAAAGCGGCGCGCTTGTTTTCCGCCAAAAGCGGCGGCGCTTCGACGGCAAGCAATAGTACAGAGCGCATTCGGGTGATTGTTCGCACCGCTGAAGGCGGGGCCCGCTTCTCCACCTCCGCACGCACCCGAATGGAGAAGCGCGTTTCCCGCGTGGAGAAAGCGTTTCGTGATGCGGGTTCGTATGTGGTCGAGGCTACGCCCGAGCAGATCGAAGCCCTCACGAACGATCCTGGGGTCGCCTCGCTTTCCCCGGATCGGCCTGTGGCGAGTTCGGTCGCCTCGTTTGATGTCAACCGCCGAACTATCGGGGCGGACGCTCTTGGAGCGACCTACGGGCAGCAAGGAAGCCAAATCACCGGTAGCGGCGTTGGCGTGGCGATTATTGACAGCGGCATCGCGCCGGTCGCGGACTTGCAAGGCCGAATTGCGGGTTTCAAGGACTTTGTTAACAACCGCACGGCGCCCTACGATGATTACGGTCACGGCACCCATGTTGCGGGCGTAATCGCCGGAAGCGGCGCATCCTCCTCGGGTAACAACGCCACGACCACGTTCAAGGGCGTCGCGCCCGGAGCCAAAGTGGTAGGCGTCAAAGTTCTTGATGGCGAGGGCAAGGGGCGCATCTCGGATGTGATCGCCGCCCTTGACTGGTGTATCGCCAATAAAAGCAAGTACAACCTCAAGGTCATCAACCTTTCGCTCGGCGGCGGCGTGTTCGAGTCGTACCGCACCGACCCGCTTTGTCAGGCGGCGGAAAAAGCGGTCGCCTCCGGCATTACCGTGGTGGTTTCCGCAGGCAACTGGGGCGGCGTTTATGGCGGCGTGGGTTGCCCCGGCAACGACCCGAACTTGCTGACAGTTGGCGCATCTCGCTCGGGCGGCACCGCTGTCCGATCCGACGACTCTATCGCGTCGTTTTCGTCACGCGGTCCGACGCGCTACGATATGGCGGCGAAGCCGGATATTCTTGCGCCCGGCAATAACATCGTCTCGCTTCGCTCGCCCGGCTCTTGGATTGACACCCAGCACCCTGAGGTAAAGGTTCCCGCCAGCGCGTACCTGTCCAACGCAAGCGCAAATACCGAAACGGCGTACGTTGGCCTATCCGGCACCTCGATGGCGTCACCTGCGGTTGCGGGCGCGGCGGCCCTGCTCGCGCAGGTTAACCCGACCCTCACCCCGAACGGCGTTAAAGCGGCCTTGATGCTGTCCGCGCAATTGTTGCAAGGCTTCGACCCGGTTCTAAACAAAACCGTGGTCTACGATCCCCTGACACAAGGGGCGGGTTTGCTCAACGTCCTCGGCTCCGTGGAACTCGCGGCGCGCATGTCCCGGCAACAGGGTTTGTACGGAACGCCATCGCTTCAGTCTACAATCTCGGGAGAAACATTCCCCTGGGCGCTGAAAACCATTCCGACCATGCTGATCCGACCGCTCGCCACGGGCCGAGAGTTCAGCCTGCTGACGCTCGATCCGGGCGCGTGGCAGACCGCGTACCTTTGGAGCAACAACCTCGCGTGGGGCGGCACCACGGGCGGCTTGTCGGAAGGGCGCCAGGCCATCTGGGGAACTCAGGCTATCTGGGGAACGCGCGGCTTCCAGCAGGATGGCGACGCCATCTGGGGCAACAACCTCGCGTGGGGCGGCACCACGGGTGGCCTCACGCCGGATCTGCCGGATGTTATCTGGGGCAACAACCTTGCATGGGGCGGCACCACGGGCGGCTTCACGGACCTTCCCAATCCGCTCGACCCAACAGTACAACAGGCGATTTGGGGAACCCGAAGCGCCATCAATCCGAATAACCTTGCATGGGGCGGCACCACGGGCGGCTTCACATCAAACGGGGACCTTTGGGCGCTGAACTTAGCATGGGGAGGCACCACGGGGGGGCTGACCGCGCCACCAACCGGCGTCGGCGCCAACAACCTTGCGTGGGGCGGCACGACCGGCGGCATCGTTCAGCCGGATCCGGAACTACCCGTCGTTATAAATCCTTAATAACGCTACAACGCCGTTTCTTCCGCTTCAAAGCGGAAGAAACGGCGCGAGGCTCATGAAGAATTACATCGGTAAGACATCAGAAGATCAGGAGTTTGTTGGTATGTACACTTCTAAATCAACCGGCTTTCGCAACGTCTCGTGGGAACGTGGTTAAACGAAGCCCGAAGCGCATCATTATTTCATGGCTCACAGGAATGAACCGGAAATGCTAAAAAGGAATGGGGGAACCCGCCAGTTCTCTCATTCCTTTTTGGTTATATCTCCGGAAGCGGGCTTGTTCCGGGAACTTACCTACCATTGCTCACGTCTAACCAACCTATGCGTAACCCGTAGTTTGCAAACGTATTGTCACGCTTAACAAATCAGTAGCGCGTTACTGTTACGAATTGCGTTAAGATTCGACCGTCTGAGTTGTCTTGTCAGATTCCACCATCGTGGCATACAATTTGCGCAGTTCCGATATTTGTTTTCGGCTTTTTTACTTCGTTTGTCTACGATGAAAGCGGAAACCGTGTAACGCTAATTGTCAAACGAGCCGAAAACGGAGAATCGCGCTTCATTGCGCTTTCTCCTTCCGCCTGTTAAACTTTGCCTTGTTTGTCTTGAAAGAAGCGTTTAGGAATGCGGTCTTTTCCGCTTGGGGCAAAACTTTATATTTGGACCGTAATTGCTCTTGGCGCAGTGGCTTTCATCAACGCGTATCTTGCGATGGATGACTGGTCACGGTGGGGAACTTTGCTTGCGGGCGGCATTCTCGCCGTTGGCACCTCATTCTTCAAAGAGGTCGTTTTTGGACGGCGTATGGGGCGAGGCGTTCCTAACGAGGGCGTTTCCACGATGTCGCTTGGTTTTGTGCCAACGATATTTTTGTTGCTTGCCATAGGACCGTTTGGCGGAATGGTGGGCGGCGCGATCAACATGATCGTAACCACATGCCACCCGCGCCGCTCCTACTACTACCAGGTGCTGTTCAGCGTCGCGTCGGTTGTTCTGTCCGTGTTGGTCGCGTCGCTGATCCTTCGCCCCGTCGGTCTTGCGCCCGGTGATTGGGATCGCGAACTGCTTTACGTTTCCGCGTCGGATGCGGGCAGTATGACGACCTTGCTCACTCGCCTCGGCGCGATTGCCGCCGCAACGGCGGTCTATTACTTCCTCAACACAGCCTTTGTCGCGACGGCGATCTCGCTAACCGCGAAACAAAATCCATTCAAGGTATGGCGGGCTAACTTTTTGTGGACCGGGCCGGGCTACTTCGCCGGGGCGTCTTGCGCGACAATCGCGTTCGCCACCGTTCCCTACCTATCCAGCGTTCGATGGTTGATCGTTCCGATCGTTCTCGTTTCCATTCCGATTCCGTTCGTCATCTTTTTGCTGTACCGCTATCATCGCGCCAAAGAAGCCGCGCATCAACAATACATTGATGAATTGGAAGCCAAACAACACGAATTGGAACGTAAAAACGAGGAGTTGGCGAAGAACAAAGAGGAGCTTCAGCAACTTTACACGTCTACCGTGGAGTCTCTTGCTCTCGCGATTGACGCCAAAGACCAATACACCAAAGAGCATATTCAGCGCGTCAAAGGCGTCGCCGTTCAAATAGCCGCTGAGATGGGGCTTATCGGTGATGAACTCAAGGCGATTGATACCGCCGCTCTTCTTCATGACATCGGTAAAATCGCGATTCCTGAGCATATCCTGACAAAACCGGGCAAATTGACGGAAGACGAGTTCGAGCGCATTAAGTCACACCCCGCCATCAGCGCAAAAATTTTGGAGCCGGTTCATTTCCCCTCGCCAGTTACCCCGTCGGTTCGCAGTCACCACGAGCGGTGGGACGGCAAAGGATACCCGGACGGACTTGCCGGCGAGGATATTCCGCTCGGCGGACGTATTCTTGCGGTCGCGGATGTTTATGATGCGCTTACGTCGGACCGGGCGTACCGCAAAGGCTGGCCGCACGAACGCGCGGTGGGATACCTTCAGGAGAATGCGGGTAGCCATTTTGATCCGCGCGTCGTGAACGCTTTTCTTGCCGTGATTCGGCGGGCGACCGAGGCGGACGTTGTGTTTGACGGGATCTCGTCCTTTGCGACCGTAAGCGCCTTTGATCCGTCCGCAAATCGTGCCGCTTTTGCCTCTCGTGATGAGGTCGCCGACAATATTAGCCGCGCCTCTTTCGAGTCGTTGTCATTGTACGAGGTGTCTCAGGCTGTTTCGTTTACGCTTGCGCTTAATGAAACGCTCGACTTGCTCGCCGACAAAATCGTCTCGGTTTTCCACGCGTCCTCCTGCGCTATTATTCTGCGCGACGAACAAGCGGGCAGTAACGTTTTACGAGTCGCGCGCGCAATCGGTTTGAATCACTCACTTATAAGCGATTTTGAAACAAAATTAGGGCGCGCCGCAACGGGTCATGTCGCGGAGACCGGCGAAGGTATGGTCGGCGAATTCTGGCAGGATGATCTTGTTTCGATAAATCAGGAACAGGGCGCAGTCCCGGCAGGCTGGGTCCCTCTTCGCTCCATGATGGTCGCGCCGCTTGCCGCTGATGGCGTGGTTTTCGGGACCTTGAACTTGTATCATGACCGCGCCGACGCATTTGATTCCGAAGACCTGCGCGTTCTGCAAGGCGTTGCGGCGCAAGCGGCGCGCGCTATTCGTAACGCCCGTGAGTTTGAACGAACCCGGGAATCCTCCATAACAGACCCGCTTACCGGATTGTTCAACTCGCGGTACTTGGCGCAATTTATACGGGATGAGTTGTTCCGGGCGGAAAAAGAGGAGAGCGAACTTTCCTTGTTGTTCCTTGACCTTAATAACTTCAAAATGGTCAACGACAACTTTGGGCATGGGCGGGGCGATGAGGTTCTGCGTGAGCTATCGGTGGTTTTCCAATCCGCCCTACGTAGCGGCGACCTTGTAGCGAGATACGCAGGGGACGAGTTCGTGGTGGTTTTACCGCATGCCGGGCCGGAAGACGCCGAAATTGTCGCTGATAAAATCCAAGCCGCGGTCAATCAGTACGACCCCTCTTTGCTCGGAACCAATATGAACGGTTTGCGGGTTGGGGTCGCGATCGGCGCCGCATCGTACCCACGGGATGGCAAAGATGCCGCCTCGCTTGTCGCCGCCGCCGATGCGGCGATGTACCGTGACAAAAAGGAAAGCAAGGGAGCGCTCCTGATAACGACGCATCCTGTGCCGTAGTAACTTGGAATACGTTTCCGCTTGAAAAACAAAAGCCTTCCAGTTACGTTAAGGCGGAACCGGAAGGCTTTTGTTTTAGCGATAGGACAAGTCGCAATCGGCGTTAGGTGGGCGAAGCGATACGTAAGAACAATTCCCCAACCACGTTGTACGAGGAGCGGTTACCGCTTCTTTGCGCGGGTGGCGACCGCGCCCTTAAGTTCCGTTAGATAAGGCTTGAAACCGTAACGTCGCATCTCCTTATACGTCGCGGGGAACGACCAGTTTTGGCGGGTTTCACGCCAAATGCCCATCATTGCCCCGGTGCGGTCCGCGCCATGCTGACAATGCACAAAAACGGGTTTTTGAGGCGCGTTGTCAAGGGTTGCCAGGAATGTTTTAACCTGCGCGGAAGTCGGCGCTTCGCGTCCCATTTTAAGACGGATCCGCTCCATACCTAACGCGCTCGCGGTCGCCGCTTCCTCGGCCTGCCCCTTCTTCTCAATTCGCAAATCAACGATGGTTTGCACGCCCATCGCGCGAAGTTTACGAAGCCCCGCCGCCGTTGGGGCGGCGCCGCGATAGATGCCTGGCGCGACAACGGCAAAATTCGGTAAATCCTTATCCGCCGCGCTTGCGGGCCGCAGTCCAACCGCGCCGATGGTGATAATCGCCGTCGCTACAGAGTAGGCGGCGGAGCGGGTAATGTCAATTACCCGCGATCTGGTAGAGGAGGCGAGAAAGGCGAAGCGTTTGAAGGGAGCGAATTTCATCTTGGAGTTATGGAACCACGATAAAGCGCGTTTTGTCAAGATTCTGCCGCGCTTAGCGTTTGGGTATACGCAATTTAAGGGTAAGCGCACCTGTAAGACAAAGCGTTCGCCCTTTTTAACACGAAGCGCTTTATGTTTTATGGGTTGGACAGAGCGCTTATTTCCTGCATTTCTTGACCACAAACCGCTTTATATCAAAACATAAGATGGCGAACCGCCGGGCAGGATATGCTCCATTTTTGATAATCCAAGTCCGTTACCCGGCGCGGCGTTTGCAGAAAGATTCGATCAGTTGAATGGAACAAACGCGGACGAGGAAACAGCGCACGTGAAAGGCGAAAAAAACGAAACGGCCTTTATCGCGAACGGCGGCGGGGACCCATTTCCTATAGCCCCGCCTGCGCCGCTCGGTGATGCAATTTTAGAGATGAACGAAAAAAACGGCGTTCTTTTCGTCAGCGGTGACGTTGATCTGTACCAGGCAGGGCAATTTCGCAAGGCGTCGGAGACGTATATCGCTTCTTCAAGCGCGCCGCGCATTGATATTACCGGCGTCGCATTTATAGACTCCGCCGGACTTGCCGCGCTTTTGATGCTTTCGCGCGGGGCGAAAGCCGATGATAAAACGCTCACCGTGATCGCGTCGGGCGCGCCGCGTCGCGTTCTGCGGATTACCGGAATTGATCAGGCCGTAGTTGTCGAAGGCTAATCTACATCATTTCGCTTGTAGTCGAAGGCCTTGCTGAGATGGG
>CAXUMS010000004.1:0-22542 GCA_964252165.1 uncultured Armatimonadaceae bacterium | reverse complement strand
GGGCCGTGTCATTGACAACAACGACCCGGCCTTCTGCGGTTTCCGCCGCAGTTCCCTCGAACTCGATGACGCTGACACTTGTGTTTCCTAACCGGAAAGCATTCATCGTTTCCGCGCCCGCCCCCAGTGCAAAGCATAACAACGCGCGCAGGGTTCCGCCATGCCCCGCCACAAGCGCAACCATATCGTTATTGCCGTTTGGCGAAGGAGCGTGAGCGGCGCAAGCGTTCCAAATAAAGGCGAATGCGTTTGTCATACGTTGCCAAACGGCGTCTTCCATTTCGCCATCAAACGGTCCTCCAACGCCAAACCGGGCCTTGATGTCATCGCCGGTTAGTCCCTGACGCGAGCCAAAATAACGCTCGCGGAGCAACGGCGATGTGATAGGAGGCGGAGGAAGCGCCGGATCCGCGTCATCATCCGCCGCAACAAGGGCTTTTTGTAATGTTCGCGCGGTTTCCGATGCGCGCGAAAGGTCCGAGCTAAACCAGAGTTGGGGAGGACCCGGAAGAGAATAACCCGTTCCCCCGCCGCCCGCCCTCCAATCGGCGCGCAGACGGCGCGCGAGGAGGCGCGCCTGCGATCGCCCTATAGTAGATAAGGGAACATCGAGGTGACCTTGGATTCGCCCCGTAGCATTGTACGTAGTTTCGCCGTGACGCACCAAAATCAGCGTTAGATGTTGCTGTATGGCGCTCAAAGCCTGTGGGACAACCGGGTCTGCAACGGACATCGCGCTGACTTGGCCTCCGCGGGCGACTTCATCGCTATTTGTGGCGACCAATGGGGTTCTGATTTTCCCGACCGGTCGGTCCGCTTTGCGTTCCCGATTCACCGCCCGAATCGCTTTCCGGGTCCCGATACATCTGCTCACGGGTTGCCGTAACGCCTTGCGCGCCGCCTGGGCTGGTGCGGCGTTTGCGGCTTTCCGCGCGTACCGCTTTTGCGTCGGCTTCGGTCAACCGGTGATCGGCGGGAAGCGGATCATGGTCGTCGGCGTCGTGACCGGTGACAATCGCCTCCGCTGTTGCGCCGGTGATGCGTTGAGCGCCAGCATTCTCGTCGGATTTGTCGCCGACAGGCGCGCCTAATGGATAATCCACGTTTGCCTCCTCCATTGGGTTCCGCTTTGAAAGCAACGTATAAACGGTTGCCGCCGCCGCAACTCCTAAAAATACGAACATCCACGTTTTTTTCATAGCGTTTGCTTTCCTGAATTAAAGCGGCGAACATTTCGCTTAACGCTTTGGTCGGTCTTTTCCCGCTATGAACGCGCTACAAACGCGGAGGAGGCGCGGAGAACGTTGCGCCGGACGCCGTTTTGGTTGAAGCCATTTGCCGCTTCAATCCGCCCTTCGCCACATATTCGAGCAATTGACGCGCTCCGGTAACCCGATCAATTGTTCCGCTTTTGCCGCGTATGAGAAAGGTCGGAGTTTCCGTCACGCCCATCTGCGTGTTGAAAGCGACCTCATCCTCGATTTTTTTATGGAGCGCCGGGTCCTGAACATCTTTGTTGAACTGATCAACATTCAAACCTATTTTGCGAGCGACGGTTAAAATATCCGCATCAGCGAGTGCGGGAATCGGCGTTCCATCCGCCATTTTGTTGGCGCTATCGCTTTGGAAAAGTCCGTCGTACATCTCCCAGAATTTACCTTGCTTGGCCGCCGCCTCGGAGGCCAGAGCGGAGGCAAGCGCGCGTTCGTGGATGCCTTCCAGCGGGAACTGCCTAAAGACGAAGCGGGGTTTGTAGTCCGTCAGTATTTTAGGCAACGCCTCCCGAAACGCTTTGCGGCACGACGGACACTCGAAGTCCGCAAATTCTATAATGATCAACTCCGCATTAGGCTCGCCTTTTGAGTGACGTGCGGAAGTCAAGAATTTGTCGAACGCTTCCTCGGTCGTCGTGGTCGGAGCCGGAGTAGGCGCGACAACCGGCGGCGCCTGCCCCAGTTTGTTCAGCGCCATCATCCCGCCGCCGCCCAGGATAACCACGGCGGCGAGACTGGCGAGAAGTTTCGCTTCATTCGGGACTTTCATGCCCATTGCTTATCAACCATTTCCTTTGGGGTGCGCCGCCGCGCCCAATCCGCAAGCGCGGCGGCGAAAACAACAACAATGATCCCTTGCGACGCCATACACCATTTGCAGATCGCGCGAATCACGAACACTTCGAGGTAGGTCAGCGTAAGCGAGGCGGCGACGCCCAGGGCCGCCCCCAGAAGAATAAGCAGGAGTAGAGCGTGGTTGCGGCGCGCGTCGGCGGTGACGGCGCGCAGAAAAGAAAGCGCGGCGAGACCGAGGTACCCGATTGTTCCCCAGGCCGCGACCGGTGGGCCGGTTCCCCACGGAAAGCGGGAGTAAATACTGTTCGCGACCGTTTCGCAGCCGTGCGACGGCCCGCAGGGGATATCGGATGGCGTCGCGTGCATTCGCCACAAATAGCCCGCGACAAACAATCCGACAAATGAGCAAAGGAAAATAATGCGGTTAAACGTAGGGTTCATTACGAAATCTAAGCGGACGCGCCGCACCTAATTGTACCATCGGGACGCGCGCGGCAGGCAAGCATGGCGTACGCGCCCACCGGGTATCCTGAGTATATGCAACCGGATAAATCGCCGTTATTTTACGATACGGGAACCGCGCGGGCCGCGTTTCCAACCGATGCGACCGTGAGTGAAATCGCCGCGTTTCTTTCCGCCCGGTTCGCGGAAGCCGCGCCCGAGAGCGGCGATAACGAGAAGGAGGACGTTCCGCTTGTTTGGCCCAGCCACACCGCCCGTTGGGACAAAGCGGTTCGACGCCTGATCCTCGCGCTCGAATGGCGCCCGGACCAAAAAAGCGCAACAACCCAAACCGACACGGCTCTTTTTTTGCATCGCCCGTTTGATTTGCCGCCCGGCGAAGCGCCCGGTTTGCTTGCCGTGTTCGCGTCGCATATCGGTTTCGACGCCCATTTCACCACGGGCTATAACCCCGCCCTTGCTCGCGCATTGCAAATGACCGAACCGCAACCGGTGCGAGACAGTTTGAAGAACGACGCGGTTGTCGGTATGATCGGCGATTTGACGGACGCGCCAACGGGAGACGAAGTTCTTCAACACGTCACGGCGGAGTTTGGCGGGATAGACGCCGTTGAAATGACGGACGAGCAACGTCGCGCGGCAACGCCGCGTGTCGCCGTGATGAGCGCGCTTCGCCCCAATCTGGTCGCCGATGTCGCGGCGGCGGGCGCGACCGTTTACGTTACGGGCCAACTTCGGGAAAACGCCCGAAAAGCCCTGCGCGAGCGCGGCATGGGCGTTATCGCGGTCGGCCATCGGCGAAGCGAGGTGTGGGGCCTGCATCAACTCGCGCGCGAACTTCGCTCCGCGTTCCCCGCTCTTGATGTTCAGGTCAACGATTCAGACAACAAAGCGGCATAGAGCATCTATAGGGTCGGTTTTCTGCATGAATAAACGGGTGAACCGGGTACAGTCAAAACGACCCGGACGCGTTAGGAAGACGGTCCGCGCTTCTTGAAACCATGACCGATTTGACTGTCCCGCAATCCGATAACTCCGCCGCAACATCCGCCGCAACCTATCCAATGCGCTTTGGCTTCGCCGTGAAGGTATTGGGGCGCGAAGGGCTGAAAAGCAACGATGCGCGGCGGTGGCAAAGCGAACCGCATCTGCGCGTGTCCATCGGGTTTTTACGCGAGATTTTCCAGTACTGCGCGGACGCGGGCATCACGATGTACCGCATGTCGTCCGACATCGCGCCCTACGCGACGCACCCGGATATGCCGCAGTTCCACGGGCAAATCCGGGAGTGCGCGAGCGAATTGCGCGACCTCGGCGACCTCGCCCGCGCGCTGAACCTGCGAATTTCGATGCATCCGTCGCAGTTCATCGTTTTGAACAGCCCCAACCCGGAGTTGGTTAGCAAAAGCGTACGCGATTTGCAGGCGGGCGCGGAACTTCTGGACGCGATGGGAATGGGGCCGGAGTCGGTTCTCGTGATTCATGTCGGAGGAACGTACGGCGACCATATGAGCGGGTGCGACCGCTGGGTGGACACGTACCACAACCTGCCGGAGAATGCGCGACGCCGCCTGGTTCTGGAAAACGACGATATCCGCTACAGCGCCGCCGATGTTTTAGATACTCACGATCGTTGCGGCGTCCCGCTGATCTTCGACTACCAGCATTTCTGGTGCAATAACCCCGAAGGCTTAGATCTCGCTTATACCGTGGAGCGGTTTTTACGGTCGTGGCCGGACGGCGTGCGCCCCAAAATTCACTATTCGACGCCGAACACCAGCCTGCGCGAGATCAAGCGGAAAAACCGGACCACGGGCAAGCTCGAAACGCATCTACAGCAACCGATTTGGACTGGCCACGCGGACTTCGTAAATCCGTTCGAGTTTGCGACGTTCATGCGGATGGTGACGCCGAGCGAAGACGCCATCCCGTTCGACATCATGCTCGAAGCCAAATCCAAAGACCTTGCGTTACTTCGTTTGCGCCGCGACCTGCCCCGGTACGCGCCCGATGTCGCGTTGCGCTTTGGCCTCGCGCCCGCCCCGCCGGACGCCGCGGACGACGAGATTGTCGAAGAGTTGGAGGACGCCGCCGCAGGCGCGGAATAGGCGCGGCGGCGTCCTTTCTTCTACGCGGGCTTCGCGCCGGGTCTACCCGCCTCGACCACGAACGAGGCCCGGTTGACGATTTTGCCATTCGGCTTTTGCACGTCTTCCACAACCACATAGTCACTGCGCCACTCGGTCGGTGTGACCGTACAGCGCACGTACCCGCGTTGCCGGTTGTAGAATTGGACGCACGGGTTTTCGGCCCGTATCCCCTCATAATCGTCCGGGCGGTCTATACCGTTGCCGCCGCTCGTGATCGAAGTCCCGACAAATTCCGTGGCGACAACCGGGGATTGCGCTTTCCGGTCGTCCACGCGCAGGTCGTTCACCCAGTTCGAGTGAATGTCGCCGGTTAGAACGACCGGGTTTTTCACCGTGCGGTCCTTCATAAACTGCGTCAGGGCGATTCGCTCGCTGGCGTAGCCCGGCCACTGGTCCATCGAGTATGCCCGTTTGTCGCCGACGGACAGGTCAACCATCCCCATCATCACCTGCTGGGCCAGTACGTTCCAGGTCGCAGGCGATGCGGTCAGGCCGTTCTGGAGCCAGCCGCGTTGCGTTTCGCCCATAATCGTGTTCTTCTTGTTCAAAGCCGCCGCATTCAGGTCGGATAAGCGGTCCCCGTTTGGCTGGTCCGTTCGGTACTGGCGGGTGTCCAAAACGAACAGTTCGGCAAGACGTCCGTAGGACGCTTTACGGTACAACTGCATGTCCGGCCCGCGCGGGACCGCGCGGCGGCGTAGCGGCATCATCTCATAATACGCCTGATAGGCGCTCGCCCGCTGGATTAGGAACTCGGCGGGGTCCACGCCTTTAAGCGCGGAAATATCGGACGCATAGTTGTTCTCGACCTCGTGATCGTCCCACGTGACGAACCACGGGCAGCGGGCGTGCATCCGTTGTAGGAGCGGGTCCGCCCGGTACTGTCCGTGCCGGATGCGATAATCGGACAGGGTGAACAACTTCGGACCGGCGTGCCGCCGTACCGCATTCGCCCGGTCGGTGGTTCCGCCCTCGTAGATATAGTCGCCCAGATGAAACACCAAATCCAGATCGTCTTTCGCCATTTGCTCGTACGCAGTGAAAAAACCGGATTCGTAGTGTTGGCACGAGGCGAAAGCGAAGCGAAGCGCATTGGGGGTTGCGCCCGCGTCCGGCAGGGTTCGCGTTCGCCCGACAGGACTTGCGGCATCCCCGGAAACAAAGCGGTACCAGTACCAGCGGTCCGGCTTCAGCCCTTCCACTTCGATATGGACGGAGTGGCCGAACAAGGGCGTCGCGCGAACCGCGCCTTTTTGCACGATGGTCTTCACCGCCTCGTCTTCGGCTATCTCCCAGCGCACTTCGACCGGCGCATTCGGCATTCCGCCATCGGGCGCGAGCGGATCGGGCGCAAGGCGCGTCCAAAGAACCACGCTACTTGCATCAGGATCGCCGGATGCGACGCCGAGCGCAAACGGATCGGCGGCGAAAACGGCGCGCCGGGCGGCGGGAAGCGATGCCGCTCCCGCCGCGAAGGCGGGGAGCGCGGCGAGCGCGGCGGCGTAGGAAAGGAACAAGCGGCGGGAAATACCGTTCTCGTACCGAACCGCCGCGCGCAGGCTTTCAGGGTTGCAAAGGTTTTTGTTGGTTGAATCGCTGGACATAGTTACCTCGGTCGCCGCAAGACCTGTCCTTGCGGCATCGGCGGATCAGAGAATAAAAATCGGCGCGCAGAATATCGTCGTGACATCCTCCGACGGAATGCATAGCGTATTCTAAGTTCCGCGCCCGCCAAACCGCAGGCATAGTATACGTGGCTTATATTAAGTTGACGTTAATCCCACACGGTAACACGCACTAAAAAAGGACGCTTTTTGCGCCCCGCGTGTCATACTAAAAGCCGTGAGCTACAACTTAACAACTGCGATCCATTACAGTCCCTTTGCCGACGCCGTTGAATGTGACGGTTTCGCCATCGTCCCTGATGCGCTGACCGTCCTGGAGACGGGCGCGCTAACGAGCGCGCTGGATGATTTCGTGACCGGAAACAAAGCCACCGGGCTACGGGGGCGCGGCGACGCTGTTTTCGGCGTTCGCAACCTGCTCGCCGAGTGCGAAGCCGTGCGCAATATTGCGCGCCGCTCCGTTGTTCGCCGGTTTATCACGCCGGTTCTGGGGCCGGATTGTTTCGCGGTGCGCGCTATCCTGTTCGACAAAACGCCCGGCGCGAACTGGCGCGTTCCGTATCATCAGGACCTGTCCGTCGCGGTTGCGCGGCGCGTGGAGTGTGACGGTTGGGGACCCTGGTCGGAAAAGGCGGGCGCGCTTCATGTTCAACCGCCGGTGGCTGTGCTGGAAGATATGTTGACCATCCGCCTGCACCTTGATCCGTGCGGCCCCGACAACGGCCCGCTTCGGGTTCTCGCGGCGACGCACAACCGGGGCAAACTATCACCGGAAAACATTGCGGACGCCCGTGAGCGCATCGCGGAAGCGGTTTGCGTGGTTGCTATGAGCGGCGGGGCCGTTATTATGCGCCCGCTTCTTCTGCACGCCTCATCGCCCGCGCAACTGCCCCATCGTCGGCGCGTCTTGCATATCGAGTACGCCGCGCAGGCGTTGCCGGATGGCTTTGAATGGCGCGATACGGTTTAACGGGATTGGAAAGGAAACATAAAGCAATGGCAACGACTAAAACGTCAGGTGAAGGCGCGGAAATGGATGCCGAGGTTATCGCGCTTATTCGCGCGGGTGACAAGGTCGGGGCGGTAGGAAAATATTTCGCCCTGCACAAGTGCGGTCTCAAGGTCGCGAAAGACGCCGTGGACGCGTGGATCGCCGCAAATCCTGAACGCTGACGCCGCCCGAACAAAGAAGGGAAACGTATGGACACACTCATTCACCGTCGGGTGGAAATGGCGCGGCGGAGCGAAAATCCGTTCGCGGTTTGCCGTATGCCCTCGGGCTGGGCGATTCTGGGGGATTCTCAGTTCCTTCCGGGTTACGCCTTGCTACTTGCCGATCCGGTTGTGGCTGATTTAAACGCACTTGAAGCCGAAGAGCGGAGACAGTATCTTTGGGACATGACACTGATCGGCGACGCGCTACTGGAGGTGATGACCGCGTACCGCATCAACTACGAAACGCTGGGGAACGCTGAACCTGCATTGCACACCCATATCTTTCCACGCTACTTTTACGAACCTGACGAGTACCGTAGAGGCCCCGTGTTCTTTTACCCTCAAGAACAACGCAACTCGCGTCCCTTCGACGCCGAGCGGGATGGAGAACTGATACAAGCGTTACGCCAGGCAATCGAGCGCAGGCTGGATCCCACTGCGTAATACATCAATGTCGCGATAAACCATTCAACCGGACAAATTAAAAAGTGAGCGTTGACGACAACGATACAGCGGCGGCCCGCGAAAGCCGTTGGTTCGGACAGAACGACTTCGCGCTTCGTTTGGAATGGGGTAGGCGCGGCGCGAGCCGCGCCGCCGCGCGCGGAGATGTTCTCGTGGTCGTGGATGTTTTGTCGTTTTCCACCACAGTCGGGGTCGCGGTTCACACCGGGGCGATTGTTTTCCCGTGCGCCCGAGGCGAGGATACGCCGGAGCGGGCCGCCGCGTTGAATGCCGAAATCGCGGTTCCTCGCGGCGACGCGCCCGAACGCGGGCGGTTTTCTTTGTCACCCGGCACGTTCGAGCGGGCCGAACCGGGAACGCGCGTTTTGCTCGCGTCGCCGAACGGGGCGACGTGTACGCGCGTCGGGCGACGGGTTCCCGCTTTGTATGTCGGCGGACTGGTGAACGCCCGGGCCGTTGCGCTTGCCGCCGCTCGCGCCGCAAGCGATGCCGGGGCGGCGGTTACCATTCTCGCTTGCGGCGAACGCTGGCTCACGCCCGGCGATGAAAGCGAAATCGGCGAGGAAATCCGCTCGCCGTTGAAGATCACATCGGCGCCGGGGCCATTTTGCATTTCCTGCCGCCGCAGTTGACACGGTCGCCCGAAGCGCAAGCGGCGCAAGCCGTTTTCGAGGCCGCAGAGCGGGACGGCCTACCCGAAACTTTACAGGCCTGTGGGAGCGGCGTGGAACTCGCGGATCGCGGCTACGGAAACGATGTGATTAGCGCGGCTCGCTTGAACGCCTACGAGGCGGCTCCGATTTTACGCGACGGCGAGCGGCTGGAAGCGGAATATCTTTAATATCGCCCGCTTTTCCGGCTATATAGCAGGGCGGGGAGTAGACCGAAACAAGCGCGCCTTGCTACGCCCTTTTAACTGCTAAGAAAGCCGAGAAAACGATGATTGCTGTCGCCCCTGTTTTCGATTCGCTTGACGTCGTCGGGCATCAAACGCCGCCCGGTCTTACCTTTCGCTCGTTTCATACCAGCGACTACGAACGCCTTTTGGAAATTCGCCGCGCCACCGCGCCCGAGTATCCGCGCACCATTGAAGGCTGGCGGCACGAAGACGAAAGCCGCGATCCGAAATGCCGCTGGGCGCGCACGTGCGTTCTAAACCCAGACGGGGATATTGTCGCCTACGGCGGCTATGAGCAAAGCGTGTGGATGTATCACCCCCACAAATTTGATGTGAGCGTGGACGTTCACCCCGAATACCAGCGGCGCGGCGTCGGTGCGGCTTTGTACGACCACATTTTGACCCTGCTTGCGCCGCTTGAGCCGGTTACGCTCCGGGCGCGGGCGCGCGAGGACAAACCCAATGCCCTGCGCTTTCTTGAAAAACGCGGCTATGGGGAGGAGATGCGCGATTGGGAATCGCGCTTGAATGTCGCCGCGTGCGACCTGAACCGTTTCGCGGACGCGGACAAGCGTCCGCTTGCGTCCGGCGTTACCTTCCATACGATCGCCGAACTGCGGCAACATGAGCCAAACGACTACGCGCGCAAGCTATACACGTCCGACATGGCGATTTTGGCGGACACGCCCGCCCCGGATATATTGACCCCGCCCACGTTTGAAAATTGGACCGCGCAATTTTTAGACGCGCCGACGTTCCTACCCGAAGCCGTTTTTGTTGCGAGGGCGCCGAGCGGTGAGTATGTTGGCGTCAGTTCGCTCTTTCGCGGCGAAAATACCGAGGATCTGGAAACCGGCTATACCGGCGTCCAGCGCGAATGGCGGCGCAAGGGGATTGCGCTCGCCTTGAAGGTGCGCGCCGTTCGGTACGCAAAAGCGGCGGGCGCGCCCGCAATCCGCACGTGGAATGCGCAAGCCAATCGCGCCATGCTGTCCATTAACGAGGCGCTCGGGTTTGAAAAACAACCAGCGTGGATTAGTTACGTCAATAACTTGGACGACAATGGTGCGCTGCTTAAGACTAAAGCGGAGGAGGCGTAGAAGCCATGACCAAATTTGCCATTCGTCCTTTTGATGGCGGCGCGCACGATTATGAAGGACATGTGCGCGTTTGCAACGCCGTTTGGCCGGAGTACCCGGAAACCGCGGATGAGCTACGGCGCCGCGACGCGCGACGTGACGCAAAAATCCAGTGGGGCCGACATTACGCCGAGATAAGCGGGGAGATTGTCGGTGTCGCGGGCTGGGGGCAGTCGTCCCATTCGTACCATCCGCACAAGTTCTGGTGGAGTATCAGCGTTCATCCCGACTACGAGGGGAACGGAATCGGCGCGGCCTTGTACGAGGCGATCCTCGCCGACCTCGCTTCCCATAACCCGATGACGTTACGCTCCTACACGCGCGAAGACAAGCCGCGTGCGCTTCGCTTCCTCGCGGACCGGGGATATATGGCGGAGATGCGCGAGCAAGAATCGGTTTTGGATGTTGCGACGTTCAACCCATCTCGCTTTGCGAGCGACCTCGCGCGGACGGAGCAGGCGGGCGTGGTTATCCGCTCGTGGTCAGAACTCGAAGGTGACCCGGACCGGGCGCGCAAGTTCTACGATCTGGAATGGGAGTTAGACCAGGACGTTCCCCATACCGGCGAATTGACCCGGCGCTCGTTCGAGCAATTTGTGAAGATGCTGGACGATCCCAATTTCCTGCCGGACGGTATGCATTTCGCCCTTGACGCCCAAACCGGCGCGTGGGTAGGCGTGACAATGTTGTTCGGGCAACAGGCGAACCGTGATTTGAACACGGGCCTTACCGGCGTTTTGCGCTCGCATCGAAAGCGCGGCATCGCGACCGCGCTTAAGGTCCGCGCGCTAACGTGGGCGAAGGAACGCGGCGCTCCCGTGGTTCGCACCGAGAACGAAGAGAACAATATCGGTATGCTCGGCATTAACTACCGATTGGGCTTTGTCAAAGCGCCCGCATCGCTCTCGTTCGTCAAGCATCTGCGCGAGGATAAGTAACCATGTCCGTTATCACGCCCACCGATCTTCCGCACACGGCAACCGTCGCGGCTCCCGATGGGTACCGCCTGCGCCCGTTCTTGTATACCGACGCGGATTACCGCGCCAATTCCGCCCTCGCGCGCGCCGTGTTCCCGGACTACCCGCAAACGCCGGAAGAAATGCGCTTCGCCGACGAACACCGCGACCCCAAGTGCAAGTTTGGTCAGTGGGTCGTGGAAACCGCCGACAGCGGGATGGCGGCGGGCATGGCGGGCTGGGGGCAACATCCCGGAGCCTACCACCCGCGCCGTTTCAATATTGATTACCTTGTCGTCTATCCCGATCACCGGCGCAGGGGCGCGGGCGGCGCGCTTTTCGCCCAAATTCTCTCAGACATCGCCGCCCACGCTCCGCTCGCCCTGCGCGCCTACGCCCGCGAAAATATGATCGAGGGCGTTCGTTTTTTTCTCGGACGCGGGTTCAAAGAGGAAATGCGCTACTGGGAGTCGCGCTTTTCGGTCGCATCGTTCGATCCCGCCCCGTTCGCGTCCGATGCGGCCCGCGTCGCCGAAAACGGTATCCTCATAAAAACCTTCGCTGAGTTGGAGCGGGACATGGCGGATGGCGGCGCATCATCGGCGCGGCGCCTATTGCACCGTCTTATTCTGGAACTAAACGAGGACGTGCCATCGCCGGACGCGCACACCAATATAGACTATGACGTTTGGGCGAAGCGCTTTGAAGATCCGAACTACCGCGCAGACGCCGCTTTTGTCGCGGTGGAAGCCCGCACCGGCGAATGGGTCGCCTTCAGCAACCTGACGGCGGCGCAATCGGACAACGACCTGCACACCGGTCTGACGGGCGTCCGGCGCGCTTGGCGGCGCAAGGGAATTGCGCTCGCCTTAAAACTGCGGGCCATCGAATACGCCCAGCAGGTCGGCGCAGACAATATTAGGACAGGAAATGAAACCGGTAACGTCGGTATGCTCGCCATCAACGACCGCTTAGGATTTGTGAAGCAACCCGCGTGGCTGGATCTGGCGCGGCATTTCAAAACGGAGGAACCGGGTATGGGACTGTAAGTCTGTTGTAGAACTGTCCAAATGATTGGAAAACGAGGTCCAACTGTCGTCACCCGAGAAGCGGCAATGCGTAATGTTTGTCTGCTGAATGGTCTGTGAAAGATTACATCATGATGAACGCGCCCGCTACCGCCGAAAAACGGGACATTATTTTTCCGGAAGGCTACCATTTGCGTCCGTCAGCCGCCACCGATGCCAACTACGAAGCTCTATTCCGTCTCGCGCGCGCCGTGTTGCCGGATTATCCGCGCACGCCCGAAGAAATGCGTTTGGGGGACGCCCGCCGCGATCCCCGGTGCGAGCAAGCGAGTTGGTTTGTGGAGACAAACAAGGGCGTAATGGCGGGCGCGGCGCGATGGGAACAATCATCCGAGACGTACCACCCACGCAAGTTCGAGATAGATTATTTCGTGGTTCATCCCGAACACCAACGGCGCGGCGTTGGCGGCGCGCTATTCGAGCAGGTTCTCGCCGACATCGCGCCCGCCGATCCCCTGACGTTGCGCGCCTATGTCCGTGACAACCGAACCGAGGCCGTTCGGTTTCTTCAACGGCGTGGCTTTGCCGAGGAAATGCGGTACTGGTGGATGCGCCTGCCCGTCGCGTCGTTTGATAACGCCGTCTTCGCGCCGGATGTGGCGCGCGTCGCCAAAGCGGGTATCGTGATTAAAACCTTCGCCGAATTGGGAGCCGAAACAAGCAACGATGGAGCGGAGGCGACTCGGCGCAAACTGCACCGGCTGATGACGGAACTGAAAAACGATGTGCCGTCAGCGGGCGCGCGTACGGCGGTGGACTACGCGGTTTGGGCGAAGCGTTTCGACGACCCGAACTACCGCGCGGATGCTTCCTTTATCGCCATCGAAGCGCAAAGCGGGGAGTGGGTGGGCTATTCGGATTTGATCGCGAAGCCGTCTGAAAATTATCTGCACACCGGCCTGACCGGGGTCCGGCGCGCATGGCGTAGAAACGGTATCGCGCTTGCGCTGAAACTTCGCGCCATCGAGTACGCGCGTCAAGTTGGCGCGGAGACGGTTCGCACGGGAAACGAAACGCGCAATGTCGGTATGCTCGCCATCAACGACCGGCTCGGGTTTGTTCGGCAGTGCGCGTGGCTTAACATGGCGCTCCATTTTAAAACAGAAGAAGAACAGGAAACGGCGATATGAGCCTTCCCATCGTTAAACTAATCGGCGCGCCGTACGAGCAGGGGACCGCGCATGGGCGTGAACTTAAAGATCGTATCGCGCACAACTTGGATGTGTACTTCGAGCGGTTCGCGCGCGAGGTCGGACTGTTGCGCGAGGAAGTTTTAGCCATCGCCGAGCGGTACGCGGACGCCATCGCGCGCCAGAACCCCGACTACCACGCCCAGATGCGCGGCGTCGCCGATGGCGCGGGCGTTCCGTTTTTGGAGATCGCCGCGCTGAACGTGCGCTACGAGATTTTGTATTACCAGTTCGGCAAACTCGCCCCCGAAGCCAAGCAGGCCGCGAAAGGCGCGCTAAACGTCGAAGGACGCGCGGACGGTTGCACCGCGTTCGCCGCGCTCCCGCACGCCACCGCATCCGGACATCTGCTCCTGGGGCAAAACTGGGATTGGATACCCGAGGTTCAGGGGGCGGTCCTGCACACCCACGACAACGACAACCACGAAACGCTCGCCTACACCGAGGCGGGAATTGTCGGGGCGAAAATCGGCTTTAACAGTGTTGGCATTGGGCTTGCCATCAACGGCATGACCACGACCGGCGATGATTGGTCGCGTCTCGCCAAGCCGTTTCATGTGCGCTGTTTCGAGATTTTACGGTCGCGCCGCTTCGATGACGCCATCAAAGTCATCACGGACGAGGCGCGTTCGTGTTCGACCAACTTCCTGGTCGCGCAAACGCCGGACCGCGTTCTGGATGTTGAGGCCGCGCCGGACAAGATAAATCTGCTGTCCTGCGACGATGCGGGCTGTCTTACCCATGCGAACCATTTTGTCGCCCCGGACGCGCTCGGGATTACGGAGGCCCCGAACGAGCGGCGCATCTATTCAAAACGGCGTCAGGCGCGCCTCCGTGAACTTCTGGGCGAGCGGATACCGCTGACCGCAGAGAACATCCAGGATGCCTTGCGAGATACGCAGGACGATCCGTTTGGTATATGCCGCCACCGTAACGTCGCCGAGCCGCCGGAAATGCATTATACAACCGTGACCGCCGTGGTGATGGATCTGAACGCGCGCACACTGTATCTCACGGATGGCCCGCCCGACCAAGCGCCGTTCCAAACCGTGACCATGACGGAACCGGCTCCGTGACCGACGACCAAAAAGCCGTGTCGCCCGAAACGGTTCGGGTCGTTATGGAAACATTCGCGGCGACTTACCACGGACGCGGGGCGGTCGAACTCGGCGACCCGTACAAGGTCCTGGTCGCGACTGTGATTAGTCAGCGGACGCGCGAAGAACAAACCGCCGTTGTGTCGGAGCGGGTATTCGCGCACTACGCGAACGCCGCCGCTCTGGCAAACGCCATCGAAGCGGACCTGTACGAACTTTTAGAAGGTAGCGAGTATCGCGAAGACAAAGCGCCGCGCCTGATCGCGCTTGCGGGCATTCTGGTGGAAAAGTTCGGCGGGCAAGTTCCAAACTCCGTGGAAGATCTGCTGACCCTGCCGGGCGTGGGGCGCAAAACGGCGAACTGCGTTCTCATCTACGCCTTTGAACTCGCCGCGCTCTGCGTGGACATACACTCGCACCGCATCACCAACCGGATGGGTTGGGTTTCGACAAAAACGCCCGACCAAACGGAAATCGCACTCCAAAAGGTGATGCCGAAAGACCTTTGGGCGGGTAGCAATCGCTTGTTTCTGCAACACGGAAGGGCTATCTGCTTAACTGCGATCCCTATTTGCAGTCGTTGCCCGGTCAGACCACACTGCGATTACGGACTAAGCGCCGACACCAAAAAGCGCTGACGCTTCGTGTGGGTTTATTGCTGTCGCGCTAACCCGCTTCGCGCAGATAATCTTCCAACTCTTGCGCGCGATGCGCGGCGGTATGACGACCGAGGACGCGGGCGCGGGCGCGGGCGGCAATCAGTAGGCGGTCCTTCTCGGGCGTTTCTCGCAGGGCGCGGAGCGTGTCGCTCGCGGTTGCGACCGTGACAATTTCCTCGCCGGGCGTGAAAAAGTCGGACAAGCCGGGCCAGTTGTCGGATAGTATCGGCGTTCCGCACGCGGCGGCCTCGAACAAGCGCACGGACGGACTGTAACCGGCGCGGATCATGTCGGCCCGCGTGATGTTCAGCGTCCACCGCTGGGCATTGTAGAATGCGCGATGCTCGGACGGCGGCAAATGTTCGATACGCGTGACATTGGCGGGCCATTCGATACTCGCGGGATACTGCGGCCCGGCGACCGCAAACCGACCTTCGCCCCACACGCGCGCGGTCTCCACAAGAAGGCGATCCAGCGGCGGTTGTCGGTCGTCGCTGTACGTTCCCATATAACCCAAATCATAAGAAGCGCCGCCTGCGGGCGCGTCGGGAAAGTACAGGACCGGGTCAACCGCGCAGTACAGCGGACGCGCGCGGGGGGAGCCGAACTCGCGCTCCAGGCGTTCAAGCGTCGGGCCGCCCGTAAATGACAAATAAACGTCGTAGCGAGGTATCAGGTCGCGCGACAGATACTCTTCGTCGCCGCGCTCCAATTTAGCGAGCGTTACCGGCGTGTCAATATCGTAGAACGCGCACACGCCGCTTTTGGCGGTTTCCATCGCCCAGCGGCCCACCGCGACGCCGTCCGGGACATACGAGCCGACAATCACCGCGTCCGCGTTTGCGACCTCGCCCCGCCAGTCGTTTTCCAGTTCGCTCAGCGATTGGTATAAGCCCAACCGGCAATACGGCGGGTCAGGCAGATCACGGTTGTCCCGGTACCACGGAACATCGCGCTCCAGAAACAGAACATCGTGACCGCGCGCGGCGGTTTCACGAACCAGTCCGCGAAACGTGGTCGCGTGACCATTGCCCCACGACGACGTGATTGTCAAACCAAGAATGACTATTTTCATCGTCGAGCGGTGTTGAAGACGGGGTTACGCGGGCGAAATGATAACAAAGCGGTCCGGCTCTTCGCCTTCCGAGTACGTGCGAACGCCGGGGATTTCTGCGAGCGCGTTGTGAACGATGCGCCGCTCCATTGGGGAGAGGGGATCGAGAACCGCCTCCTGTCCGGTGGACAGCACCTGCGCGGCCAAGTCGTCGGCGAGTTCTTTAAGCGTTTTCTCGCGGCGGACGCGGTAATCGTCGGCGTCGAACACAATCCGCATGCGCGCCGAACCCCGGCGGCTCACGCTCATCGTCGCGATATACTGCAGGGCGTCCAGGGTTTGCCCGCCCCGCCCCACAAGAAGCCGACTATCCGGGCCGGTAAACGCGATGGTGACGCCTTCCGGCTCGTCGCTTGTAATCGCGGCGGTCACCTCAAGGCTGGACGCCTCGGCAAGCCCTTGCGCCCAAGCGAGAGCTTTCTCCTTTAGCGTCGCAACTTCCGAACCGTTGTTTCTTAATTCTTCCGACATTTTTGCGCCTGTTCCCCGCGCGTCAACATTTCCCGTTTCCGGTGCGCGCTTGCTCCGCCTTTGAAGGTTTTACTAACCCGTGTAGGCCCTACTTGGTTCGTGATGATTTCTTAGATTTTACCCGGTTTTGCACGGCCGGGTGAACCAGTGCGAAAAAAGCGACTGCCGGGGATTTCCCGGCAGTCGCTTCCCGTGGCGTCACCGCGAAACCTATCGCTTTTTGCGGTTCTTCGGCGATACCAACTTGGGGTTCGCCACCATGCGTGGGCCGGTTCGCGCGCCCGGCAGGTCAGTTGCAAGCGTTCCCGTCACGCCGTCCACGCGCTTGCCTTCAGCGGCCATTTCCGCCGCCGTTTCCGCGCCGATGATGGGCGGCAGGTTCGGCAGTCGCTTGTAGATAAACCACTGCTGACCAATCGCGATCAGGTTCGAGACAAGCCAGTACAGCACGAAGGCCGAGGCGGGTTGCCATTGGAGCATCATGATGAAAAAGATGCCCGGCATCATGATGGACATGACTTTTTGCTGTTCGGCGGTCGCTGGATCGGAGGCGGGCGTCAGTTTCGTTTGCAGAAACATCGAGGCCGCGTACAAGATCAAAAGCGGATAATCAAGTTCCCCGAGATGATGCCCGACAATCCCGGTGAGCGGCGCGGGCCACAACTGGCTTGCCGCCCCGTTCGTCTGGTTGACCCATAAGAACGACGTCTTCGTAAAGTGGAACTGGTAATGGAGGATGACCTGGTACATCGCGATGGTGACCGGGGCCTGCGCGATAGCGGGGAGACATCCCGCCATCGGGTTGATACCATGCTCCTTTTGGAACTCGCGGATTTTCTCGCCTTGCAGGGCCATGTCGCCCTTGTACTTTTCCTGAATCCGCTTCATCTCCGGCTGATACCGTTGCATTTCCTTGAACGAGCGATATTGCTTGGTGCGAAGCGGCCACAGAACGGCGGAAACGCCAAACGCGACCACGAAGATAGCCAGAACCGGCGACGTGGAATCGTTGCCGCCTAAGATTTTGACCAAACCATCCATGACCTTGTACCACGGCGTTTTGGCGTTTTCGGCGTCCAAGCGACCGATAAGCGCATCATACTCTTGTTGCGCCTGCGCGTGTTCGGGGAACGAGGTCGCGGGGTACTGCTTAAGACCGTTACGAAGCGCGACATGGGCGGCTTGCAGGTTCTTCGCCCCGTCCGCGAGAACCCGCGCTTCGGACCGCAGGGCGGCGAGGCCGTCTTTGGTTCCGGCGAATTTGCGGGCGACCGCGCCGTAGTACGTCGCCGTGTCCGCCCATTTGGTCGCCGCCTCGGTTTTCGATCCGGCCGCTTCGAGCTTCTGCGCGGCGGCTTCCTGCGTTTTGCCGTCGGCGAGCGCTTGATCGGCGGACGCGGCGACATTGGGCTGGGGCGTAAAGGGGCCGCCGCCTGCGCACCCGGTCAAAACGACCGGGACAAACAAGACGGACACGAGAAGTAAAAGCAAAACGCCCATCCGGCGCAAACGGCCGGGAGCGGACAAAACAGCGGAGGTGTGGTTCTTACGGATCAACGAAATTCCTTTGCCAACAGGGAAGCCGAACGCGATTATAAAACGGTTGCGATCTAACCCTGAACCTTAACCGGGGCGGGGTCCGGCACGGGATCATAGCCGCCGGGCCGGAACGGATGACATCGCCCGATGCGCTTCGCGGCGAGCCAAACGCCCCCAACCGGTCCGTATTTTTCAATCGCCTCGGCGGCGTACTGCGAGCAGGTCGGGGTGTAGCGGCACGTGGACGGCGTGAAGCGCGAAACGCTTTGGTACGCGCCGATCAGCCGAAGCATCAGCCACGTCACACCGTTCAAGACGCGTTTTCCCATTGCAAGCGTTCCCTAATACTTCCGATGAGCGACGAACAACAGGAGCGACCAGACGCCACACCGCGCCTTGCCGACGCGCTTGTCATCCATATCATCGGACACGCTGACATGCGCTATGGTTGCGTTAGCGCCTCGTCAGCCGGTTTCACCGTTTGCGTTTTCGCAACCGGCGCTACAAGACCCGCCCGGCCCATCAGCGAAACTACGGACTGGTCGAGTTCGTCGTACGACGCCGAAGCGGAGGCGGACCGAGCGACAAAAACGGCGTCAAAGCCGCGCCGCCACGCATCCCCGCTCGCGCCGCGTTCCTCGTCGCTGTTTGCCACGGGAACGCAGTGCGTGCGACAGATCGCGCGCAGTCGCCGCTTGACGCCGTTACGGTCGTGCGCCTTGCCTACTTTTTTCGATACGGAAAAACCAAGTCGCCGCGTTTCCGCATCCGGCCCGTCCGGCGCGAACCGGCGAACGTAAAGAACGAGGAGCGGGTCCGCCCACGATTTCTTCCGTCCGTACACGGCGGCGAAGTCACGTCGCCGCGCCAACCGTTGCGCTCGTGGAAGCATAGCTCACCCGGCCCAAAGCCGATGTTCGGCTAAGGGCGTTCCTTACCCCTTGGGGGTGGATTTGACGTGGCGGTAGGCGAAAACGGTCAGGCGATGGCGGCCCCGCTCGCGGCGGCGCTTCAAGACATTGCGCCCGTCGGTGGTCATCATGCGCTCGCGGAAGCCGTGGATGCGGAGGCGGCGTCGGTTCTTCGGTTGAAAAGTTCTCTTCATAGCGTTATTTCTCGTTTCAAAACGTGTATGGCAAAAATCAGAAACCGGGTGAACGAGCCATAACGCCGACTAAACGGCGCGTCCGAAACGTTTTCCTGTCGTCATTTACACCCGGAAAATCCCAAACATCGTATCACGTACGACGGCATAGTCGCAAACGAAAAAAGGAAATTCGGCCCGATTACGCGAAGAAGAAAGGCGACGGCGAAAGCGGCGCAGACGCCGCTTTCACCGTTCGTCTCACAAAGGAGCATTTCGTGCCACGCCGTTTGCGCGCTTTTGACGGTCCCGCTTTCCGCATCGTCGCCTACGACCTGCCGCCGCTCGCCGCGCCCCGCGATGTGCGCGTTCGCGTCACGTTCGGCGCGCCCAAACACGGAACCGAACTGCATGGGTTATCCGGAAGCGTGTTCGACCGCAAACGCTTCGACTGGGACTTGCGCTTGTTTCTGTCCAACGATGCGGACCCCAACGCCGCCGCGCTGTCGCCGAGCGACACGGCGGGCCGAAGCGTGGGGAACATGGTTGTGGGAACCGTTCTGGAAACCGGGGCGGACGTGACCCTTTGGAGCGTGGGGGACCGCGTTTTCGGCTACGGCGCGCTCGCCGAGGTTGTGCAGAGCGGGGAAGAAAACTGGCATCCGCTCGGCGAATTGTCCGACGCAGATGCGGTTTGCGCCGATCCGGCTCATGTCGCCTTTGTCGCCGTGCGCGACGGAAACATCCGCATCGGCGACGATGTCGCGGTGTTCGGCCTGGGCGCGATTGGCCTGCTCGCGGTTCAGGTCGCCCGCGCGGGCGGCGCGCGCCGCATCTACGTGACAGACCCGCTTCCCGCCCGCCGCGCGTATGCTCTCGCCCACGGGGCCGATGTCGCCCTTGACCCCACGGACGGCTCCGACATCGCGCTCGCCATCAAGCGAGATACGGACGGCATGGGCGTGGACGTGTCGCTGGAAACATCGGGCAACGGGCGCGCGCTCCACGAGGCGATTCGGTGTATTCGCCAATGCGGAACCGTGGTTCATGTCGCGTGGGGACCCAAGAGCGGCGCGGATTTACATTTGGACGAGGAATTCCACATGAACCGACCCACCCTGATCGCAAGTCAGGCCGCCCCGTACTGGCGCAACCCCGACCGCGACTACCCGCTGTGGATGCCGGACCGCGCCTTCCACTCCGCCATTGATCTTCTCCGCCGCCATCTAATTACCGGCGATGGCCTTGTAACGCCCATCGTCCCCTTCGACGCCGCCCCGGACGCGCTGGCAAACCTGCTCGCCCATACCGAAAACGCGATCAAGTTAGGCGTCACGTTCGAGGGATAGACCTTATTGCCTTGCTCGCGTTTTTCTGTTCTCGCGAGATCAGTCGTTTTGCTCTTCGTACGGACCGCAATCTATAGCTCGGAAATCCGTTGAAGGCCTCTTGAAGCCGCCCTACTGACTGCGCCGCGTCTCGCGCTGGTTTGCCCCGCCCGTCGCCCGTCTGGTACAATAACCGCGACTTGCCGCGCCGACCGCCCGCACGTTTCTACGCGGGTCACGGCGCGGCTTCCCTTTGATTAAATCCCCCCAGAACCGTCCCGCCCCGCTGCGTCCGCGCGCTGTTTTTGCGCCGCCGCCCCGCGCGGGACGAACACGAAAGACTTGGAAAGAACGTTTATGGCGACACAAAAGCGCGTTTGGCTTTTTGAAGAAGGCGATGCGACCATGCGCGACCTGCTCGGCGGCAAGGGCGCAAACCTGTCCGAGATGAGCAACATCGGTTTGGCGGTTCCGCCCGGATTCACCATCACCACCGAGGTTTGCAACGATTACTACGCAAACGGCGAGACGATGCCGGAAGGCTTCCTGGACGAGGTTATGACCGCGCTCGCCGATGTCGAAGCCAAGTTGGGCAAAAAGCTCGGCGATCCGTCCAACCCGCTTTTGCTGTCGGTCCGCTCCGGGGCCAAATTCTCCATGCCCGGCATGATGGACACGGTCCTCAACCTCGGTTTGAACGATGCCACCGTTGAGGGCTTGGTCGCGCAGTCGGGCAATAGCCGTTTTGTGTACGACTCGTACCGCCGCCTGATTATGATGCTCTCCGATGTCGCATACTCCCACAAGGGCGGCGAGGCGATCAGCAAAAAGGGTTTTGAACACGTTTTCGACGCCCTCAAGGCCGAAAAAGGCGTCACCGAAGACCTCGACATTGACGGCGACGGCTTGAAAGAGTTGTGCGAGCGCTACAAGGCGCATCTTCGCGACAAGGCCGGGATCGAGTTTCCGCAGGATGTCCACGAGCAGATGCGGGCCGCAATCGAGGCGGTTTGGCATTCGTGGAACAACGAGCGCGCCAACATCTACCGCGAGAAAGAAAATATCCCGCATAGCATCGGCACCGCCGTCAACATCCAGAGCATGGTGTTCGGCAACATGGGCGATGACTGCGGAACCGGGGTCGCGTTTACGCGCGACGCGTCCACCGGCAAGGACGAAGTGCTGGGCGAGTACTTGATGAACGCGCAGGGCGAGGACGTTGTCGCGGGCGTCCGCACCCCGATGCCGATCTCGGAACTCAACAAGCAGAACCCGGAAATCTACGCCGAGTTCGACCGCACCTGCACGCTTCTCGAAGACCATTTCCACGACATGATGGACATCGAGTTTACGATTGAGCGGAACAAACTCTACATTTTGCAGTGCCGCGCGGGCAAGCGCACCGGCCCCGCCGCCGTGAAAATTGCGGTTGACATGGTGAACGAGGGCCGTATCACCAAGAACGACGCCCTCGCCCGTGTCGCGCCGGATCTTTTGAACCAGTGCCTCCTCCCGGTGATCGCGCCGAACGCCAAGTATGATATTCTCGCCAAAGGCCTCCCGGCGGGACCCGGCGCGGCGACCGGTATCGCGGTCTTTTCCGCCGAGCGCGCCGCCGAGATGGGCAAGAACGGCGGGGCCGGTCAGCGCGTGATTCTGGTGCGCGCCGACACATCGCCGGACGACCTTAAAGGCATGCTCGCCGCCCAGGGCGTTCTGACCGAGCGCGGCGGTATGACATCGCACGCGGCCCTGGTCGCGCGCGGGTTCGGTATCCCGACCGTCGCCGGTTGCGCCGAGATCAAGGTCAATGACGAACTGCGCCAGTTCACCGCCCCGGACGGAACCATCATCAAGGAAGGCGACGCCATTTCCCTCAACGGGACGCTGGGCGAAGTCATCAAGGGAACGGTCCCGGTGCAGGACCCGGAACTTGCGGGCGAGTTTGGCACGTTCCTCGGATGGGCCGACGAAGTCCGCACCTTAGGTATCC